>NZ_JAJEJR010000004.1 GCF_021390595.1 Paraburkholderia sp. HP33-1
GCGCCTTTTTTCCCGCCTCCGATACTGATGATGGTATCGGGATGAAAGTCGCCGTCGGCAATGCCTCGTTCGCGGCCTGTGGCCACGATCTGGTACAACATGCCCAGCATGCCCATGATAAACATGGGCTCGTGGCGCCGATCGAGCAATTGGTCGATGAACCGGCCGAAATCGGCTTGTACGCGTTCGCTCCGTTCGCGGCTTTCGTTCTGAAACGCCTCGATTTCGCTTGGCAGCGCGGTGCCGTCTGCGATCGCTCGTCGCATCCGTCCCATGCGCGTCATTTGCGCAGCACTCTGAGGCACATCCGACATATAGTGAAGGTCGCCCGGCATCGCAATCGATTCAGCAAACTTGGCCATTCGTTCCGTGCCGGTATAAGAGCCGGAAGAAGGCGTCAAGAGGAACACGGGATAACGCCGTGACGGATCACGCATACCGCTCGCGGCCCACCGAATGCCCTGCGCGAGCAGCCGCCATCCAAGTTCCCGGTCAACTTCACTTTGGTAAATGAACGATTGTTTGCCCGACGTTCCGCTCGAACTCATAACGTAGTGCCCATTGCGGCGCAGCTCGTTGATCCAGTCGTCGAGATCGCGAATCGCGTCATAGTCGAGTCCGTCGATCTTGCGCGTCGTGAGCGTCTGCAGCCACGCAGTGAGATGGCGCCATTTGCCCTGCTCGATGAATGAATCCGGATAGCTCTTATATACGGCGTCAGCGAAGAGCAATGGAACTGCATCGCTCATGCTCTGCACCTCGACGACGCCAGCTTCGCTGGCCCGTTTGTCCAGGATGCGGATCTGCTGCCTTCGCTGTGCGAAGCGCTCGCCGACCGCCTGCAGTTGCATTGCATGGAGGTTTTCGGGGACATTGCGGAAAGGATCTGCAACGTCTGTGAGCGGTAGTAGCGCAGAAAGGGCTTGCATCACCGTGTCTCCTCCAGATTCGGACCGGCTTCTTCCGATACCCATTTCATGAAGCGATGGATTGGGAACATGCCGTCATGGGGATAGCCGCCGACACCGTCGGAGATCGACTCGCCCAGCGCCACCATGCGCTGGACGCCGGCACATGCCAGCGCATCGCGTACCTCGGTCACCCGGTGGGGCGGATAAATCCCGACCGTCTGCGTGGCGACGGTCGCGTGCCGGGCGCCATCGCGCAGACTTGTCACAGGAACAACGTTGACGGTCTTGCAAATGGGGTGGAAATCCACCATTTCGTCAGAACGAATGACGAGCCCCTTGCCGTTATAACCCCCGAATACACGATAAAGCGGCTCCATTTCACGCAGCACGTCCACGGCCTCGCGAATGTCGGCGGGCACGAGCGGACCTTGACCGTCGCCGTACCGATAGTCTTCGCCAAGTGCGAGCGCGAGGTGCTCGCAGTAGCGGTCGGCATCGTCTTCATCGCCTTCGACGAATTGATACCGGCTCGCATTGCACGCGTCCTGATTGAACGACAGTACGTCGGCTGCACCCGCGCGTGCGACCTCGCGCAGTACTTCATCGGATGCAAATGCTTCACGGCCGATCAGCGAGATCGATACCTTTGGGTCGAACGCAACCAGTTCAAGGCCGGGTCCAGCGTAGCGCATCGCATGCCGAACTGCGCTCTCGCCGCCCCATACAACAATTTTGTCGAAGTACTGCGGACGATAAAGGATCGACTCGACGTTTTCATCCCCACCGCGCCAGTATGCGGCGGAAAACGATCTGGTGACCGGATGATCCGGGTCGATTTCGGCCATGGTGCGCAGGATTGCAGTGGCTGTGAAAAGATCGTTCGAAGGCAGCTTGAGCAGGTGAACGCCTTTCGTAAGCGCTGAGCGCATGACGGTCATGGCTGCCACCATCGGCGAATTGCCTGCGAGGATGTGGACGAGGCGCGGTGGAAACGCGCGCAGGCGACTCGGGCGTCCACGCAGAGTGCGTGCCACCCAACCGTCGACAAGGCGCGCGTCTCCAAGACTCACGCGCAGTTCGTCCTCGATCACCTCACGTGCGAAAAGATTGGGAATGTCGCGATAGCAGTTTTCGAGGATCCGTCGCCCTAGCGGACTAACCTTGATCATCGATTCAAGCGCGGCCTGCATCAGCGGATTGACATCGAGGTGCAAACGCGGCCCGAGCTCAACGAGAAAGTCGATGATCTTCGAGACAGGAACATCGAAAGCAGGGCCGGACTCAGCGCGCGGCCACACAAGATCGTCCAATTCGATCCTGGGCGTGCAAAAACCTTGCCCCAGATCACGCGAAACGTGTCTGATGGCGCATCCTGTGACGGTGCGCCCGCGGTACACGTGAGGAACCGGCAGTGGTGCGAGGTCGGACTCCGGCGCAGGTATCGCGCTTTGCTTTACCGTTGTTTCGGTGTGCTCCATGAACAACTCCTTTTCAGTAGCAGGTACCCGTCGACTTCGGCGCCGACGTTGTTCGATTCGGAGGTTGATATCGCCAGTCAGCTCAGGTTGGCGACCATCCGATCGAGCAGGGTTCGGACAGTGTCAACTTCATCGACCGCGAAGCCGCGAAGCTGGCGATTGCTCGTTTCGACGATGAGCGGCAGAGTCTCTCGCAGCAACTGGCGGCCACTTGCCGTCAGTGCGAGCTCGACAGAACGTCTATCGGAAGTGCTACGGATCCGCTCGATCAATCCTCTTTTTTCGAGCGAATCGAGCTTGCGGGTCATGATGCTGCCGTCAGCGAGAAGTATTCGGCACAAGGCGGTGGGTGTACGAGCACGCTCGTCGAACAGCGCTTTCAAAATTCCCCACTGTATTGCTGAAAGTTTGCTCGCAGCGAGCTTACGGTCGATTTCCGCGCCAAGCAGAAGATGAACCATGTTCATCTTGAACGCGACGCTCTCTTCAGTACGGTATTCGTTCGGAGCGAGCGTATGTGCGGGTTCGGCGCCAGCGATGGCCCTCTCAAGCGTGGGGAATTCGGGTAGGTTCATCGATTACCTGCAAAAGGAATTTTTGCGTTTGCAAGCAACTATATGCACGTCATTCAAAATATGCAACGCACGGATAGGTGTGGTTTTCCCCATGTTGCGACCTGAAGGCCGTCTGCGCGACGATGCGCACGCGTGCTTTATCCGCAATCTTCGGGAGGAACCTTGTCTGAATCTGGTGTGATAAGTGACATGAGCTTGCCTGTCACTGTCGAGGCAGTGACGGCAGAGTGGCTTACTTCGGCGCTCGGATTCCGATTCCCCCGCGTCGAAGTGCGCTCGTGCAAGCACGTGGATGTACTACCGGGCACGTCGACCAAGGTCCGCGTGGCTCTGGAGTACAACGACGCGGGTCATACGATGGGGCTGCCGTCGCGAATGATCGTGAAGGGCGGCTTTGAGGAACATAGTCCGTCGATGAAGGAGATGTATCGCAATGAAATGCGCTTTTATCGCGACATACTCCCGTTCGTAAACATGAACGCACCGAAATGTTTTTATGCCGGCGCTGATCCTGACGCCTGGCAGGCCGTCGTGGTGATGGAAGACCTGACCGAACGTAACGTTCAGTTTTGCCGTGCTCAACAATCTCAGCGTTACGAACAGGTGGCCTTGCGTCTGAGTGCGATGGCGCGATACCACGCGCAAACGTGGAATAGCCGGGAATTCGACACTGGTGGTCGGCTTGAATGGGTCGGAGGGCGCTTTTCGGACTGGTCGTTGGAATACCAGAACCGCTACCTCGAGCCGGATGTCTGGGCGCATTACGTATCGTTGCCAAGAGGAGCGGCAGTAAGCCGGTATCTGCACGATCGGGACTGGATGGTGGCGGCGCTCGGACGCATTGCGCGCGAACATAAGCACAAACCGGTGTGTCTCATTCACGGCGATACGCACCTTGGAAATCTCTACGTCGAAGCTGACGGAGCACCAGGCTTTTTCGATGCTCAGGTTAGCCGCGCGCCCTGGAGCCTCGAGGTCGCTTACCACATAGGGTGCGCGCTCGATATCGAGGACCGCCGTTTGTGGGAGCGGTCGCTGCTTGAACACTATCTTTCGCAGTTGGCACTTAACGGCGTCAAAGCACCGGATTGGGACGAGGCGTGGGTCGACTATCGACGCGATCTCGCGTACGGATACTTCATTTTTTCGATCAACGAAACGCGTTTCCAGACGGAGGCGGTGAACACGGCATATGCGGCACGCTTTGGTGCCGCATTGGTGGATCATGGCGCGGTGGGCAAATCAATCTGATCCAAAGCCTATAATGCAACTAAAAGTTGCATTATAGGCTTGACAAGACTAAGCTCGACTATCAGCAGCGTCCTGGCGAGTGACGGATTGAACGGTAACGCGTATCTGCTCGCTCGGCCGCTCCAGATGACGTTCGACATAAATCAACCAATTACAGCATGCCCGCTCCGAGAATATTTCACCAACGTTTAAGCGGCAAGATCGCGATCGTGACCGGCGCAGGGTCGCTCGGTCAGGGTTTTGGCACGGGCAAGGCAATTGCCTGTCTTTTTGCGGCGGAGGGCGCGTCTGTCTGTCTCGTCGATCAGCAATACGAGCGGGCAGCGGAAACGCTCGCGCTGATCACGGAAGCGGGCGGCAGCGCGTTCGTATCTACCGGCGATATCACTGACGGCGCTATCTGTGCGCGCATTGTCGAAGAAACCGTTGAGCGGTATGGTGGTCTGGACATTCTCGTCAACAACGTCGGGGTCTCAGGCGCGCCGGGTCGGTTGCAGGATGTCGACGAGGTGTCCTGGGATCGCGTGATCGACGTCAATCTGAAGAGTGCGTTTTTGATGAGCCGAAGTGCGGTGTCGAAGATCGTGGCACGCGGAGGCGGGGCAATCGTCAATATCAGTTCGGTCGCGGGCATCCGCAGCCACGGGTCGGCGGCATATGGCTCGTCAAAGGCCGGAATGGTCGGTTTTACGCGTGAACTCGCGGTGATGTACGGCCGCGATCATGTTCGCGCCAACGCCATTGCTCCGGGGCATATTTTTACGCCGATGGTGCAGAGTATGCTTAGCGATAATGCTCGCGAACGCCGCCGCAAGATCGCACCACTTCCGTTGGAGGGGGATGCGTGGGACGTCGCAGCCGCCGCGCTGTTTCTCTCCAGCGATGAATCGCGATTCATTACCGGCACGTGCCTACCCGTGGACGGTGGTGTGACGGAAGTCGCGGCACTCGCGGCATACGATCTGGTTCAACAATAGCGGTCGATCTGTCGAATGTGTGCCTGGTCACCCGAAGCGGCTATTTGCGCGGAGCGTTCGGGGCGTCTTTTCTGGTAACTTAGCGTGGCTGAATTGACCCGCGTTACAGGAAACGGCACCTGTTTGGCGCTGGCACGGACCGTGAAGTTGCGCTCCATGCCAATCGCCGATTCGCTCGGCAACGCGTTTTTGCTATCCGACGAGCGGGGGTCTGAACCGATCGATAATCGCATGGGTGCTCGCAAGACTGCAGATTCGCTATTTGCCGCGTTAGCGGATGCTTCCCGACGACAACTGTTGACTCTGCTGAACGCGGGTGCGCGAAGCACAGCGGTACTGGCGCGTGAACTGAATATATCGCGTGCAGGAGTGACGGGGCACGTGAATGCGCTCGTCGAGGCTGGGTGGCTCGATGTCGCTTATGACGAGAATGGCGAGGCGTTCTATTCGAAGCGTTCTCAGGCCGAAGCCCAACTCCTGGCGGAATGCGTAGCGTTGCAGAAGCCCGAAGGTTCCGGGGCTTGCGATGCGTTGGACGAGAAGGCGGAGGCTTGGGCGCGCGAGTGGCCAACGGAAGACCCGAACGTCTATCTCATAGGGCAACGACTTCTACGACTGTCCGCCCACATCGATCGCGCACTCAAGGAAGCCGCCGCGAGTCAGGGCCTGCTTGCGGCCGAGCTGTTGCTGTTGGACACGCTTCTGGTTTCTGGGCCGCCGTACACCCAGTCTCCAACACAACTACAAAAACCACTGGCGATGACGCTCGGCGGCATCACGAAGTGTGTCAGCAGACTTGAACAGATGGGCTTAGTTGAGCGCATGCCGGATCCGGCGGATGGGCGTGGAATTCTTGTGCGAATGAAGTCGCACGCGCGCAAAGTTTTAAGGAATATTCTTCGTGAGAAGGAGTATGGAACCGACTGGGTCGCATCTAGTCACATGGCGCCTGAGCGGCGTGCGGCGCTCTCGATTTTGCTGCGAGAACTCCATCTCTTTGCGGACGCGGAAGCCGCACGTCGGTGTGTAGAGCGCGGCTGATCTAGTTTCGGCGATCACCGCTGCGTTGACACAGACTGACTCATCGCATCGCAGCTAGCAATAAGCGCGCAAGACACACGACCAGTCTCCGGCCAGCGTTCTCAACCGGCCCTCTTCTCCCCATTTGTTGCCTCGGACGCATCCGGTGGCAATCGACCACTCCAGAACAACGATGTGCTTCGGAGCGATAGCTCCGCGCCAACGCAATGGAGCGGGTGCTTTCTAGTGCTCTCTCGGTACAAATACCTGGACGAGCCACGATACTTTCCTAGTAAAGTATATTTCAGGTGCTTGATGACGACCAGGACATTCACGTCAAACGGAGATCCGAGCGATGAGGGCCGCATATTTCACGAGGGTAGGTTTGCCGATAGAAGTTAGGAGTGTTGCCGATCCTACTCCGGCATCTGGAGAAGTTGTGCTGAAGATTCACCGCTGCGGTATTTGCGGATCGGATCTTCACATGACGGATGGACACGCGCCACATTTCACGCTCCCGGAAAATTCGACACTCGGTCACGAATTCGCCGGCGAGGTGATTGCCGTGGGAAAGGGTGTAGAGAAGCTGAAGATGGGCGATGCTGTTACGGCGCTGCCGTTCGTCGGATGTGGGCATTGTGCGACCTGTCTTTCAGGGAAGCCCAACTTTTGCGCGGAGTTCAAAGGTGCCGCCGCCGGTTTCGCGCAGTATGCAGTCGTTGCCGAGCGTGTAACGACCCGGCTCCCCAAGACGCTGAGCATGGAGGACGGCGCACTGATCGAACCGATGGCGGTTGGCTTGCACGGCGTTGCGCTGGCAAAACTCCGGCCGGGCGCGAAAGTACTCGTGATTGGCGCGGGTCCAGTCGGGCTTGCAGCGACGTTCTGGGCTCGCCGCCTCGGTGCCGGACGCATCGTCGCGACCGCATCCTCCCGGCGTCGTGAAGCGCTTGCGCGGCAGATGGGCGCAGATGAGTTCGTGGTTCCGGAACAGGGGCAGGATCTTGCGGCGCTGGCTGGCGACGCTCTTAAAGGCCCACCAGACGTCGTTTTCGAGTGCGCAGGGCAGAAGGATCTGATTGCGCGGGCGATTCATTGCGTTAAGCCGCAGGGTGACGTCATAGTGCTCGGCTTCTGTACGGTGCTGGACCAATTTGTTCCCGCGGTTGCGGTGTGGAAGGAAGTGCGAATAAAGTTCGCTGTCACCTACAGCATGCACGAGTTCACTCACGTCGCAGACGTGTTCGACGCGGGTTGTGTCGAACCTCGGGCGATGATTACCGATCGCGTCTCTCTCGACGCGTTACCCGACGTGTTTGAAGCGCTGCGTGATCGCTCGACGCAATGCAAGGTAATGGTGAATCCGTGGCTGAGCTGAAATCCTGGCGCGACTATCTCTCCCAATTGGCAAACGCCGAGAGTCTGCTGGACTTGACAGAGACACCCAGCGATCCACAAACGCGCGCGGAGCTGTACCGGCAGTTCCAGATGAATCTCTCGCTTGCCTACTTCATCTACTTCCAATCCGATCCGCTTCATCCAGACTGGCTGCCTTTCCTCAATTCGGTCTTCATGTTGCAGCCGAATCCGGACGATACCTATTTCGTCGCACCTTTGCGAGGAGATCTGCGATACCGGCTAGTTGGAGAACGCGGCAGCGTGCATCTGCTGACGCTTGACATCGGCCGCGGCATCATGGGAACTACCGACGAAATTCACCCGCCCCTCGGTCAATTCGATTTCGATGATCTCGAGATTGGGGACGACGGCAGCTTCGAGATCCTGTTGAGCGCGCAGCGTCCTGCCGGGCACGACGGCAACTGGCTTGAACTGCACCCCGAAGCAGACTTCGCAATGCTGCGCCAGCGCTCTTATGCATGGGGAGCGGAGCGGGACGCACGAATCGCCATCGAGTGCCTCGATGCTCCTCTGATGAAGCCGCGGATGGACCACGAGAAGATCGCGACACGTACCAGCGAGCTGATGGACTACGCTGCGCGCTTGTCACGCCGATGGCTCGCGCATATGCAACAACTGCGCTCGCGAATCAATATAAACGAGTTCGAGTTTTTCGCCTTCGGTGGCGGTCTAGCGAAGCAGGCGTACTGGCAGGCCATTTTCGACTTCGATGGTGAAGAAGCGCTCATTCTCGAAACCGCGTTGCCGCAAACTCGCCGCTATTGGAATGTCCAGTTGAACGACGCTCTGTTCAACGCGCTTGACTATATCGATCACCAAAGCAGCCTCAATGGAGTACAGGCGCACGTCGACGAAGACGGTCATTTTCGCGCGGTGATTGCTCATCGGGATCCCGGTGTTATCAACTGGCTGGACACATGCGGGGTCAATCGCGGGACTGCGATAGGCAGATGGTATGGGTGCAGTTCCGAGCCAGTTCCGACGCTCAAGCGCGTGCCGCTTTCCGAGTTGCGCGATCACTTACCGGCCGGCACTCGCTTCGTAGAGGCAGGCGAGCGCGAGCGACTTCTGCGCGCGAGGCGCATAGGTGCGCAGCTACGACGGCGTTGGTAAGGACCGAATGGTTTTCAGGAGACAATAGATGTCACTACCAAAACGATTCACGGGCGCGGAAGAGGAGCTCCACGAGAGCGCGAGTGGGGCTGCTGGTTTAAGCGATTTCGGCTCGAGCGCTCAGTACATGCCGGGTCTGACGCAGCTTTTGAACGCCCTCGACGAGGACGGGCCGCGCTTTGCGCCGGGCGGACGCGAATTTGCATGGAATGCCGTTGTCGGCGCTTTAGTCTCGCGGCTGATGCTTGTAGAGGGCCTGCGCAAACATGCCGATGTTTGTTTGCAGACGCCGCGACGTCCGCTCGTCATCACTGGCATACCGAGAACGGGTACAACCGCTCTGCACAAGCTGCTTTCGGTGGATCCGCAATTTCAAGGCCTGGAAAAATGGCTCACTGTTTTTCCGCAACCACGGCCGCCGCGGGATACTTGGGCCGGCCATGCTCACTTTCGGGCGACCGAAGCCGGGCTCCAGGCCTTTTTCAAGTCGGCGCCAGAGATGCGAGCAGCGCACAACATCGTAGCCGACGAGGTAGATGAATGCCTCGAAATACTGAAGCAGGGCTTTTGCAGCAATCTGTGGGGCTCATCGTTCCGCGTACCTCAATATGACCGCTGGTGGCGCGAACAGAGCGAATTGCCGGCATATCACTATCTCGCAAAGACGATTAGTCTGATTGGCGTGTCCGACAGCGGAAAGACGTGGCTTTTGAAAAACCCAGGCCATCTGATGCAGTTGCCCGCGTTGTTCGAAGTCTTTCCCGATGCATGCGTCGTGCAGACTCATCGTGATCCAGTGGAGGCGCTGCCTTCGCTCGCTAGCGTGCTGGCGATGGCGCGTCGCGTTTCTGAGGGCGATCAGGTCGACAGGCAAGAGATCGGCAGGCGTGAACTCGATAACTGGGCGAGCGCCAGCGAAGCGGCGATTGCGGCGCGCGCATCGTTGCCGAAGAAGCAGTTCATCGATGTCAAGCAGGCCGACCTGCACGCCGACCCGATTGGCACAGTGAGGCGTATCTACGGTTACTTCGGCTTCCGATTGACCCCCGAAACGGTGGACGCGATGCGCCGACGCATTGAGGAGAGTCCTGAACGTGCCTATGGTGCGCATAAATATGCGGAGGACGAGTTCGGCCTTGCACCCGCTGCGGTCAGGGAACGCTTTTCCTGCTACATGACTACCTATGGGCTGCACTGATGAAAACGCTCTCGCTTTCGCCGTTCTCCGGTTTTCTACAGATTGCGTACGTCACAACAGATGTGGACGAGGCAATTGACCGATTCCGCACGCAGCAGAACGTGCCAATGTGGGCGCGTTTACCGGGCATTGAAATCGAGTCCATCGTGGGACGCCGCTGCAAGCTGAACATCGCTCTTGCGTTTGTCGGATCGATTCAGCTGGAATTGATTGAGCCGCTTTCGGGCGACGACCGCGTTTATCGTGATGCGCTGCCTCAAGACGGCTTCGCGATCCGCCATCATCACATAGCGCAGTTGATTGAGAGCGAAGCCGCTTTCGATACACAGCGTGAGGAAATGGCCGCCGCCGGTGTGCCGATCGTCGTCGACGGTCAGGCACCGGGCTCCGCTCGCTACTTCTACACAGATCATCGGGCGACGTTGGGGCACTATGTCGAGCATATCTGGTACACGCCTGCCGGGCTTGCTGCGATGGAACAGGTGCCCCGCAATGGAGTAGTCCAATGAACACTGTCAGCACCGCGCATTGGGTCGACGATGATCACCGCCTTGCGGTGCACATCGCTACGGTGGCTGGCAGCGCCTTAAATGCGATACGTGCGTCGGCAATCCTCACGGGCACACCGTTGGGAGCAGTTGGCGATGCAACCGCGAACGAACTCATTGCACACATTCTCGCTCAGACCCGGCCGGAAGACGGCTTTCTGTCGGAAGAGTCCGCGCCGGATCCAAAGCGATTAACCCTCGAT
Source organism: Paraburkholderia sp. HP33-1 (assembly GCF_021390595.1). Classification (NCBI taxonomy): domain Bacteria; kingdom Pseudomonadati; phylum Pseudomonadota; class Betaproteobacteria; order Burkholderiales; family Burkholderiaceae; genus Paraburkholderia; species Paraburkholderia sp. HP33-1. The sequence continues at coordinate 10,694 of NZ_JAJEJR010000004.1, forward strand.
CGTGTATGGGTGATCGACCCGCTCGATGGAACGCGCGAGTATGGCGAACGCATCGAGGGGCGCGAAGACTGGGCGGTTCATGTGGCGCTGACAGTTTGCGGCGAGCCTCGCGCTTGCGCCGTGGCGCTTCCGGCTCGTGGCGTGACATTTGGGACGCTGTCGCCGCCTGCGGTGCCGACACCGCCTGAAGGGCGGCTGAAAATTCTCGTGAGCCGTTCGCGCGCTCCGGAGCTGGCAAAGAGGGTTGTGCAACGCCTGGACGCTGAACTTATACCGATGGGCTCCGCAGGCGCAAAGGCAATGGCAGTACTGCGTGGCGAGGCTCACGCGTATCTTCATGCCGGTGGGCAGTACGAATGGGATTCGTGCGCACCGGTTGGCGTCGCGCTTGCGGCTGGCCTTCACGCCAGCCGCATTGACGGCAGCTCATGCATCTATAACGGGACTGACGTCGCGATGCCCGATCTACTGATTTGTCGTCGGGAAATTGCCAAAGTGATGCTCGGTGCCATCGCTGCCGCGCAGTGAAACTCCCTTGTACAAGGATTTTCCATGCCTTCATTGACTCATCTGCGGCGGCTGGAAGCCGAGAGCATTCATATTTTGCGAGAAGTCGTCGCCGAGGCGCAACGTCCAGTGATGCTCTACTCGATCGGCAAGGACAGCGCCTGCATGCTGCATCTGGCAAAAAAGGCGTTTTATCCGGCGTTCCCACCGTTTCCGCTTCTCCACGTCGATACCACCTGGAAATTCCGAGACATGTACGCGATGCGTGACCGCGTGGCTCAGGAGAGTGGGATGGAGCTGATCGTCCATCAGAACCCGGAAGCGAAGGAATTGGGGATCAACCCGTTCGATCACGGTTCGCAGGTTCACACCGACATGTGGAAGACGCAAGGCTTGAAGCAGGCGCTTGCCAAACACGGCTTCGATGCCGCCTTCGGAGGGGCTCGCAGAGACGAAGAGAAATCGCGTGCGAAAGAGCGAATCTTCTCGTTCCGTACGGCTACCCACCAGTGGGATCCGAAGAACCAGCGACCCGAATTGTGGCGTCTGTACAACGCGCGAAAGAGTAATGGCGAGTCAATTCGAGTGTTTCCTATCTCTAACTGGACCGAACTGGACGTCTGGCAGTACATCTACCTCGAAAGTATCCCCATCGTGCCGCTGTATTTCGCGGCGAGACGAACTGTGGTGAATCGGGACGGCACGCTGGTGATGGTGGACGATGACCGCATGCCGCTCAAGCCACGCGAGAGGGTCGAGGAAAAAATGGTGCGCTTCCGCACGCTTGGTTGCTATCCGTTGACCGGAGCGGTCGAGTCGAACGCCACAACCTTGCCGCAGATTATTCAGGAAATGCTGTTGACGACGACCTCCGAGCGACAGGGCCGCCTGATCGATCATGACGGCGCCGCATCGATGGAGAGGAAGAAACAGGAGGGGTACTTCTAATGGCACACGTCTCTGAACTGATCGGGACCGACATTGAACGGTATCTGACGCAGCACGAAACAAAAGGTCTTTTGCGTTTCATCACATGCGGGAGTGTGGATGACGGAAAAAGCACGCTGATTGGCCGATTACTCTACGAATCCAAGATGCTATTCGAGGACCAGCTCGCCGCGCTCGAAGCCGATTCGAAAACGGTCGGTACGCGTGGCGGAGAAATAGACTACGCGCTGCTGCTGGACGGCCTTGCCGCAGAGCGCGAGCAGGGCATCACCATCGACGTTGCCTACTGGTTTTTCTCGACCGACCGCCGCAAGTTCATCGTGGCCGATACGCCCGGGCACGTGCAATATACCCGGAACATGATAACCGGGGCCTCCACGGCCGATCTGGCCGTCCTCCTGGTGGATGCACGCAAAGGCGTGTTGCAGCAGACCCGCCGGCACAGCTACCTTTTGTCGCTGATCGGCATCCGCAACGTTGTTCTCGCGGTCAATAAAATGGACCTCGTCGCTTACTCGCGGGAACGATTCGACGAAATTTCGCGCGAATATGACGAATTTGCCGGAAAGATCGGCATACCAGGCGTGGTCGCAATTCCGATCTCGGGCGTGAATGGTGACAACATTGTTAAAAGAAGCACGAAGACGGCATGGTATGACGGGCCGTGTTTGATGCATCACCTCGAGACGGTCGAGATCGACGAAGCGCACTTGCAGACACAGCCATTGCGTTTCCCAGTGCAGTGGGTTAACCGCCCCGATCTTGATTTCCGCGGGTTTGCCGGAACAATTGCGTCCGGCGCGATGCGTGTCGGACAGCGTGTACAAGTACAGCCCTCGGGCTGGGAAAGCACTGTGGCAAGAATCGTGACGGCCGATGGTGATCTTGACGAGGCGTTCGCGCAACAGTCCGTGACGCTTGTGCTCGCTGACGAAGTGGATGTATCTCGCGGAGATCTTATCTCTCCGTCCGATTCGCCGGCACAGATTGCAGACCAGTTCGAAGCAGCCCTCGTGTGGATGAGCGACCAGCCCATGCTCCGTGGACGCAGTTACTTGCTGAAGATCGGCACCCGCACCGTTACGGCAACGATATTGCCGCTGAAATACAAGCTGAACATTGATACGCTCGACCATGTGGCTAGCGAGACGCTGGCCTTAAACGAAATCGGCGTCGCAGAATTAGAGTTTGACCGCCCGATAGCCTTCGATCCATACGAGCAGAACCACGAAACGGGCGGGTTCATCGTGATTGACCGTATGACGAACATCACGGTCGGTGCCGGCATGCTGCGTTTCGCACTGCGTCGTGCCAGCAATATTTGCTGGCAGACCCTCGCGGTCGATAAACGCGCGCGCCAGGTGCTGAATGGGCACCAGAGCGGCGTTGTCTGGCTGACCGGACTTTCTGGCGCGGGTAAATCAACAATTGCCAACTTCCTTGAAAAGCGTTTGCATGCGATGGGAAAGCGAACCTATCTTCTCGATGGCGACAATGTTCGGCACGGATTGAACAAGGATCTCGGATTTACAGCCGAGGATCGGGTGGAAAATGTCCGCCGCATTGCCGAGGTGGCGAAGTTGATGGCCGATGCGGGGGTGATCGTCATTACGGCCTTCATTTCACCATTTCGTGCAGAACGGGCGCTAGCGCGCGAGCTCATGGAGGACGGTGAATTCATCGAAGTCTTCGTCGACACGCCACTGGAGGTGGCCGAGGAGCGCGATCCGAAGGGGCTGTACAAGAAGGCGCGCAGCGGGGAGTTGAAAAACTTCACAGGAATCGATTCGCCCTATGAGCCTCCGCAGGCTCCTGAAGTTCACATTAATACCACGACTGTTTTCCCCGAAACGGCTGTTGAGGTGATCTTCGAGAAACTTCAAGCCGTGGGATTCTTTGACGTCTCGAGGGGAGCGCCGCTCTGAGATGGCTGTGGGGCGCTGGTTTCCGTCGAGCGATACGGTCCCATCGCCAAACGTACGGCGTTCATATTGTTATACGACATTCATTTATGTATACTCCTTGCTGTTGGCTACGGGAGATGCCGAGCGCAATTCCCGGGTCGGCGGCGCCCTCGACGGGCGGCAGTCCAACGAGTATGGCGACGTTACGAGGCCAAGGAGACAGCGGGGATGGTGGAAGAGAATCAGCAAGGGCACGGTCCGCGCGAGTCGATGGAATACGACGTGGTGATCGTCGGCGGTGGTCCTGCGGGGCTCTCTGCGGCGATTCGCCTGAAACAGCGGGCGGCAGAAAAGGGCGCCGAGATTGGCGTCTGCGTTCTGGAAAAGGGTTCAGAAATTGGGGCGCATATCCTCTCGGGTGCGGTCATGGACCCGCGTGCGTTGAATGAGCTGATTCCCAACTGGAAAGAAGAGGGCGCGCCGCTAAACGTGCCTGTGAGCAAAGACCGCTTCCTCTTTCTTTCGGAGACAAGCGCGAGGGCGGTGCCAAACTGGGCATTGCCGGGCAACTTCAAAAACCACGGCAACTACGTGATCAGCCTCGCGAACGTCACGCGCTGGCTCGGCCAGCAAGCGGAGGCGCTGGGGGTCGAGATCTTCCCGGGCTTCCCGGCCGCAGAGATTCTTTACAACGACGACGGCTCGGTAAAAGGTGTTGCCACCGGCAATGTGGGCATAGGCAAGGATGGAGAGCCCACCGAGAACTTTCAGCTCGGCATGGAGCTGCACGCGAAATACACGCTGTTCTGCGAAGGCTGTCGCGGTCACCTTGGCCGCCAGCTCAACGCGAATTTCAAGCTCGGCAAGAACGCCGACCCCCAAGTTTACGGCATCGGCATCAAGGAACTGTGGGAGATCGATCCTGCGAAACACCAGCCGGGGCTGGTGATTCACACGGCTGGCTGGCCGCTGCAGTCGGACACCTACGGCGGATCATTCCTGTACCACATCGACAACAATCAGGTGATGGTGGGCTTCGTTGTGGGTCTCGCGTATCAGAACCCCTACCTTTCGCCGTTCGAGGAGTTCCAGCGCTACAAGACACACCCCGAAATTCGGAAAATCCTGGAAGGCGGCAAGCGCGTGTCGTATGGTGCGCGCGCGATTACGGCCGGCGGCCTGATGTCGCTGCCGAACCTCGTCTTTCCTGGCGGCGCGCTTGTGGGTGACGATGCCGGCTTCCTGAACGCATCGCGCATCAAAGGCAGCCACGCGGCGATCAAGACCGGCATGCTGGCCGCGGATGCAGCGTTCGAGGCGTTGCAGGCTGGCCGGCAACACGACGAACTCGCGGCTTACCCGGAAGCGTTCAAGCAGTCGTGGCTCTACAGGGAGTTGTACAAGGCGCGCAACTTCAAGCAGTGGATGAGCAAGGGCCTGCACATCGGCACACTGATGGTGGGAATCGAGCAGAAGGTGCTCGGCGGCAATGTGCCTTGGACGCTGCATCACCAGCATTGCGATCACGAAATGCTGAAACCCGCGTCGCATTGTAAGCCGATCGAGTATCCAAAGCCTGACGGTAAACTCACATTCGATCGTCTGTCGTCCGTTTTCATTTCGAATACGAACCACGAAGAAAATCAGCCGGCGCACCTTACGCTCAGGGACGCGAGTGTGCCGGTGAACGTGAACCTTCGAACTTATGCCGGTCCGGAATCCCGCTTCTGTCCCGCCGGCGTCTACGAGTATGTGAAGGACGATCAGGAAAAGGACCGTCTGCAAATCAACGCGCAGAATTGCGTGCACTGCAAGACCTGCGATATCAAGGATCCGACACAGAACATCGTGTGGGTCACGCCGGAAGGCGGCGGCGGGCCGAACTATCCAAACATGTGAGTAGACGATAGCCAAGTCTTAGAGGTAAGTCTCAGAATGAAGCTGATTCGGTCCATCGACGAACTGCGCGCGCAGCTGCGCGGGCAAAACCGTACCGCATTCGTGCCGACCATGGGCAATTTGCACGAAGGGCATTTGTCGCTTATCCGCCTCGCCCGGCAGCATGGGGATCCCGTCGTCACGAGCATCTTTGTAAATCCGCTGCAGTTCGGGCCGGGGGAAGATTTTGCGCGCTATCCGAGAACGCTGGAGGCAGACGTTGAGAAGCTTCAGAAGGAGAACGTTTATGTCGTGTTTGCCCCCACAGAACAGGATCTATACCCGCAGCCGCAAGAATATCGAGTGCGGCCACCGGGCGGCATGGGCGACATGCTGGAGGGTGAGTTTCGGCCCGGTTTTTTCCAGGGCGTATGCACAGTGGTGATGAAACTGATGTTGTGCGCGCAACCGCGTGTAGCAGTCTTCGGAAAGAAGGACTACCAGCAATTGATGATTGTTCGCGAGATGTGCAAGCAGTTCGCGATGCCAACCGACGTTGTGGCGGGTGAAACCATCCGCGATTGCGACGGCCTTGCCTTGTCCTCTCGCAATCGCTTCCTGACACCCGAAGAGCGAGTTGAGGCGCCAATGTTATATCGGCTCATGAACCAGGCCCGCGACAAGATCTTGAGCGGAGAGAAAGATATTCAGGGAATCGAACGACGCGCATTTTCCATGTTGATCGAACGAGGTTGGCAGCCGGACTACATTTCGGTGCGCAAGCAGGCCGACTTGCGGTCACCAACCGAGCAGGAGGTCAGTAATGGCAAGCTGGTTGTCGTCGCGGCTGCGCGCCTCGGGAACACCCGACTGATCGATAACCTGGAAGTTTGATTTTCCCATGCTTAGCGTTGCCGCCGAGCTTTCGGACAAGCAGGGTAGCGTGCCAAATCCGAAGGCTTGCCAAGCGGCTTCCCAATTCGACCGTTGGAAATGATCAAATCAGCCTCGGATCACGGCGGGTCGTCCCGCCCCGCTGTACTCGTAACAGGAGCCGCTAAACGGATCGGACGGGCGCTTGCCCTCGGCTTCGCCGCGCGAGGATGGGATGTCGCGGTGCATTATCACAAATCAAAGGACGAAGCCCGAGCGGTAGTCGATCACATCAAATCTCAGGGGCGCAGATCAGTCGCGCTGTGCGCGGACTTGGCGATCGAGGAACAAGTTCGGCAACTGGTACCAGCGTGCGTGAAGACCTTCGATCGACTTGATTGCGTCCTCAACTGTGCATCACGATTCGATGAGGACACCGCGCAAACATTTGGTTATACGCGGCTCCTGGAACTTATGGCGATCAACGTCGCCGCGCCTCTCGCGTTGGCACGAGGCCTTTTCGAGGTGGTGCCAGACAGCGCGGTATCGGACGAAGCGAAGCGTGGCGTAGTCGTGAACGTGCTTGACCAGAAGCTTTTCAACATGAACCCCGACTACATCTCATACACGGCGACCAAGGCTGCGCTGGCCAACGCGACCATCGCGCTCGCACAAGCTCTCGCACCGAAAGTCAGAGTGGTGGGGCTGGCTCCTGGATTGACGCTAGTGTCTGGCGATCAGACACAGGAACAATTCGATACCGTCCACAAGATGACACCGCTTCTGCGGGGTTCGCGGACTAGCGATATCGTCGAAGCTGCTGCGTACCTTGCCAATGCGCATGGCATCACTGGGACGACATTGGTTGTCGATGGAGGGCAGCACCTTGTATCGAGCCGCCGCGACGTATTGTTTCTGAACTCGGAGGTCACAAGCCATCCGGCGGTCGCATGTCTCTCCGCAGACGGACGGTGAATAGTCGATGACGAGAGAAACGTACATTCTCCGACTATCGAGGGTAAGCAATGAAGCGGAAATTTCAAGGGATTGTTACTTGCGAGAAGCTTCTCGATAGTGCGGAATCTATTTTTTTGAGCGTAGCGTCGCGTCGACGACCCTTGAGGACATTGCTCGTGCGAGCGGTATGACTCGCGGTGCTATCTGCGGTCACTTCACGAACAAATGGTCGATCGTAAGTGCCCTATTCGAACGATCGGCGCTTCCGCTTGAACCATTCGCTGTCTCGACCGAAGAAGTGGCAACGGCAACCGTCGACGCGTCGCGTGGCGAGTTCGAACAGCGGTTAGCTGATGTGCTACGGCCAGGCACGAAGCGGCGTCTGGATTCGATTGTGCCGTCCACTCCGAAAATTCAAGGCGACTGCATTTTGTCGGCAAGATGTTGAGGGAGTCGGCGCTACTTGCGCAGTCTTCGATCGAGGCAGCACTGGCTCTCTTCGCGAAACCTAAAGCTATATCTGAGCATCTCGACTACGGGCTGGAGGCGATCTTCATTTACGCGTGCCTGACAGGGTACTTCCGCCGCAGCTTGATCCTGTCGCCTCCAGCCGGCGCCGAAAAACTACTTGCTCGGGAGATAGTGCGAAAGACATTTTTCAACAATGTTTATAGAAGACCATCGATCGCCCCGAGACATCTTGATGTGCACTGACCCCAGCAGTGTCATGGCTCATCATCTTGGTGCAAAAGCCTCACGTCTAATCCGTATCGCGAAAGGGAAATCACATGCAACGTCATATGCTCAGGTCAAAGATTCATCGCGCGGTTGTCACCCACTGCGAACTTCACTATGAAGGATCGTGCGCGATCGATGAGGACCTGCTGGATGCTGCGGCGATCGTTGAAAACGAGCGAATCAATGTCTGGAACATCGACAACGGCGAACGCTTTTCCACATACGCGATCAAAGGCGAGCGAGGAAGCGGCATGGTGTCGCTCAATGGCTCAGCCGCAAGACGCGCACACACCGGAGATCTCGTGATTATTGCGGCATTTGCATCAGTCGATGAGACGGAGCTCGCGGCGGGTTGGCGTCCGAAGCTGGTATTCGCCGACGATAGGAACATGATTAAGGGTTGCCGCGATCAAGTGCCAACGCAAAACTTGTCCTGAAGTTCCTCTTCAAATCCGTGTGACAATCTCCGGGTGAAAAACCATAACGCACGCCGAATGAGATTCGATTACATATTTTAGAGTCTGCGGGACACACGATTGGATACGAAGAAATACCATAAACGGCGCAATTTTTTCTGGATTTATTGACATGTTCAATATCTATTTGTCCGTCATTGTTATTCACCCCGAAAATTCGCTGTTCTTTCCGAGCACTGCGTAAATTGAGGCCGCTGAAAGCGCTGATTGGTCATGGATGAAAGGTAGTCCACACCAAGATTCGATGGGCAACGAGGCGCCGTTGGTTGACCGCGTACAACTCGTGCACGCAATGTTAGTTTGACGCTGGACTTCGGTAACTTTCGCCAATCTGTTGAAGAGGGAGCATGATGATTTTCAAAACGCTAGGCGTAGTCGGTGCCGGAACCATGGGCAATGGCATCGCGCAAGTCGCCGCGGTAGCAGGTCTGAACGTGGTTATGATCGATGTCAATGAGGCGGCGCTCTCAAAGGGCCTAGCAACGCTAACAGCGAACCTGTGTCGTCTCGTCGACAGGGAAAAGCTTGATACAACATCGCGTGATCGTGCCCTTGCTCGCCTCGACATTTCCACTGACTACCAACGCGTTTCAACTGCGGACATCATTATCGAAGCAGCAACCGAGAACGTTGAACTGAAGGCTCGCATCCTGAAGCAGATCGAGTCGGTGGCGCGCGCGGATGCGATCATCGCCTCAAACACGTCGTCGATTTCGATTACCGCACTCGGTGCCGTGCTCTCTGATCCAACCCGCTTCATCGGCATGCACTTTTTCAACCCCGTACCGATTATGTCGCTTGTGGAGGTCATCCGTGGGCTACAAACAAACGATACCACCGTCAGTGCCGTGCGCGAGTTGACTGAGCGGCTCGGCAAGTCGCCGATCGGCGTGACCAACTCGCCAGGTTTCGTAGTCAACCGGATCCTCGTACCGATGATCAATGAGGCATTCTTCGTGTTGGCAGAAGGTATTGCAACCGCAGAAGAGATCGACGCCGGCATGAAGCTTGGTGCGAATCACCCGATCGGCCCACTTGCGCTCGCGGATCTCGTGGGGCTTGACGTTTGCCTTTCCGTTATGGATGTCTATCTAAAAGACTTCGGCGATTCGAAATACCGTCCTTGTCCGTTACTGCGAGAGTTGGTGTCAGCCGGGCGCCTGGGACGAAAAACGGGTTGGGGCGTCTATAGATACTAGGGCAGACTCCCAACATTAGATGCCTCTAGGGCAGGCTGGGTGCGTTTCCCGTGGCTGTTTGCGGTAACTCCAATGCCAATGGCAGCTGGAGCAAAGACGTCCTAGTGTACTGCGTTATAAATTGATCGAGTGATTTGCTGTCTGTAGTGCCGTGTAGTGGGAGCCACGGACACCAAGGGGCGGTGATAAGCGGAAGACCCAAGGTGGAACTCGTGTTGAGCGAAGCCGAACGCGAGTAGCTCAAGGCTCTGACTATGCGCCGTAAGACAACGCAGGCGGTGGCATTTCGAGCGCGGATCGTACTGGCCTGCGTCTATAGGTCTATAGCATCGACAACAAGACGGTCGCGGCGAGACCGCGGGTCACCGAGCAATCGGTATCGAAGCGGCATGCAAGCTACGCATCGACGCGATGGCCTGCTCGATGCATCCGTCCCGGTGCGCCCAGAACGATCGAAGATCCGCGTGTAGATGCCGCTATTGTGAAGACGCCCGAATCGGCACCTGGGGAGCGAGGCGCCGGAGTACGCGCACCATGGCTCGGCAGCTGGACCTCTCACAGGCACGTCCTTAGCGGGCGCCCTCGGGCCTCGCGAATTTACACGGGCGATGGAGGAAGGCGGCTGCAGTCATTGGAGCGAGCGCGCCCGAATCGCGTTGCTGACCCGCCGGTGTGCGTTGGCGTATGCGTTGCCACGGCAGCTGAGGACAACGGTGGACACGATCCGATCGCCGGCCAGACCGGTACGCGGTAGGCTTCACCCCGCCGCAAACGCGCTACCGCTGGGGTACGCCGTCGCGCCACTCGCCCCAATGCGTGACAATGTCCTGTACGAGCGGATTGCCCGTGAGAGACAGATTGTCGATCGCGATCGCGAAGCCGCCCTGCGAAGAGTAGTTGAGCAGGTTGTCGGCACTTGATTGGCCCGCGTACGGGCGGTCGAAGTCCGAGCCAGCGCGCAGCACCGCAACACGGTTCAGGTCGACGCGATGCACGGTCGCCCCGCGCGTCAGCGCCTCGAAGGTGGCGTTGTCTTCCTGCTGCGTCGTGCAATAGGTGCCCTTGCCGTCGGTCAGGATCTTCGTCCATTGCCGCGCGCGCGCCAAGGTCGGTGCCCGACCACCAGGTATCGCCCGCCAGGGTGTCGCATTGGATCACGGTCGGCGGGCGGTTCGCAGGCGCATAGCTGTATTTGGCGCGGGCGGCCTGCGCCAGGGCGTCGTCGGTCAGCGTCACGTTGCGCGATAGCGCGAATGCCGCGTTCGAGAGCGCCGGATTGAGCTGGAACACTTCAGTGCGATAGTCGAGCGGCGGCTTCTGCGTCGGGCCTGTCGTGTTGATGCCGAGATAGCCGGTGTTCCAACCCGGCGGAATTTCGCGCCCGTCAATTTCCCACTGAATGCCGAAGTCGACGAGCCAGTTTGCCCAGGCAGCGGAACCGACGGTCCCTTGCTGTCGACTGACGTCGTGGTTCCTTGTCGGCGTGCAGCGTGGGGCCCGGGCGCTAGCCGTTCAGGCGACAGTGAGTATAAGCGCAAAGAAACGGGTATTGACTAGCGGTAGCAATCTTCGACACGGACGACACGACGAGGTGCGGCGGGAATATTGGCGGGTCGCTGACGATCCGACTTCCTTTGCGCGCCGGCTAGCTGAACGTGCTGTATTTCAGCGGCGGTCCCGCCATCAGCGGAGCTTTTCCTGGCGGTCGAGCTCGTTGAGCTCCGCAAAGAACGCGTCGCCATCGACGTGATCCCCCCGCTCGATCTGCTTCTGGCCGATAGCCAGGATTTTCAGGAGCGCGATGGTCTGCTGCGTCGATTCGTAGGTTCGCACATCCTGGACGACGAGCTTCGCCTCGCCGTTCTGCGTGATGATGAGCGGCTTTCCCGACTCAATCAGGTCCTTGACGATTTGCGCCGCTTCGCTTTTAAGGTAGCTGATCGGCTTCACATGGTCGGCGAGACGCATCAGGCGCTTCATACAGGGCCAAATTTAAACCATTAACGGTTCAACGCCGACCGTCGGTGCAAGTAATTTTGTTACCACTAGGCGGCCGGATTTAGCGGCAGACACGTCCATCGGGAACAAGATTGCTTGCACACAATTCAAGCAAATTTGTTCCTTCGGCCGACAGTTCAAGCAATCTTGTATCCTTTTCGTCACCGTGGCCGATCTTTGCCCTGCACTCCTGCGAAAGACGCTCAATGGTTTTATAGGCATCTGCCCTTGGCTATGTCCGTTGTCGGTCCCCCGGACGGGGCACCTCGCAGTGGGCCGCCCCGATCGACGAGCACGACGCACCGGAAAGCGCATCCCTGGTCAACGGCTTAGGGGCCTGGGAACAAAATTGCTTGCAAAACGGGAACAAAATTACCTGAACCAACGGTTGGCGTCCGATCCAGGTAGATCGGAATCCCACATTTGACATAATTAAGTTTATCACCTGTTATGTATGTAGATAAAACAGTTGTCAATTAGGATTATGTAAAATTTCAGCCAGGTGAGGGCGGATTCAACCGTGGATTTGCCCCCGTACCTCCGGACACCGCCTCACACTTGAGTTGATGAACCGGTCCTACGCCTGAACTCGCGTGGCGAGCGATATTTCAGTGCGCTATGAGGATGCTGCTCGTTGTAGTGCTCGAACGCGACGGCAAGGTTGCGCGCAGCGGTGGCCGCATCGGGTTTCGGCATGAAGGCGACATAATCCCGCTTCATCGTCTTCACGAAGCTTTCGGCCATCCCGTTACTTTGCGGGCTGCACACCGGTGTGGTCAATGGCTTCAGTCCAATGTCAGACGCGAAGGCTTTGGTCTTCGCCGCCGTGTACCCCGAGCCATTGTCGGTTAGCCATTCGATTTCAGCCGGCGCCTTACTGACGTCACCGAACCGGTTCTCGACGGCTGCCAGCATCACATCGCGCACGACATCGCCGCTGTGACCGCCTGTCGTTGCGGCCCAGCTCATCGCTTCCCGGTCACAGCAATCCAGTGCGAACGTCACGCGCAACGGCTCGCCGTTGTCGCAACGAAACTCAAAGCCATCAGAACACCAGCGTTGATTGCTCTTCGCCACTGCGACCTTGCCATCGTGCCGGCGCTGCGGCCGTGGCGGAGAGGGTCTGCGTTGTAGCAGCAGGCCGTGAACGCGCATTACCCGATATACGCGTTTGGCGTTGACCGAAGCGATGCCTCGATCCTCCCGCTGACGACGCAACATTCCCCAGACCCGGCGATAGCCATAGCTCGGCAGGTCAGTGACGGTCAGCCGTATCTCTTCGACCAGCCCGGCATCGTCCGTCTTCCTGGCACTGCGTCCATCCTGCCAGTCGGCTGGACGGGCAAGCCTTGCCGCCACGTTTGAGCGCGCTACACCGAGAACGTCGCAGACCTGCTTCACTGCTCGTCCCCCGGCAATGAGGGTGAGCGCGCAATCCATTTTCGCGACTTCGCCACCTCCACCGCTTCACGAAGAATCTCGTTCTCCATGGTCTTTTTACCGAGCAGCCGCTGAAGCTCCCGGATTTGCTTCAGCGCATCGCTCAGCTCCGACGCTGGTACGACTTCCTCGCCGGCACTGACTGCCGAGAGGCTGCCATCCTGATACAGCTTGCGCCAATGGAACAGCTGGTTCGGATTGACGCCGTGCTGGCGTGCAACCATCGAAACCGATTTGCCCGGCTCGAAACTCTCTCGCACCATTGCCAGCTTCTCATCGGCTGACCATCGCCGCCGGCGCTCCGGCCCCGTCAACACTTCCATCACTTCTTGCTTGTTGTTAGTCAGAAACACAGTCGTATGCCTACCCGCTATTTTAAGTGGGAGACCGTGTCCGGTGATTCAGGGGGCCGTTCCAAACCGGTCGTCGCAACACTAGATTGTTGAACAGATTTTAGATATTCGTCCAGGGATTCGGCAAGAGTCTTCCATCCAAGCGTTTTCCGGGGCCTGGTATTCAGTGAATTGGCAACGGCCTGGATCTCTCGAGCACTTCAACGGGATAGGTCTGTGCCCTTTGGAAAGTATTGTCGCAGAAGGCCGTTCGCGTTCTCGTTCGTGCCGCGCTGCCATGGACTGTGCGGGTCGGCGAAGAATACCTTTACCCCGGACTCGACGGTAAAGCGGGCGTGATCGGATAGCTCCTTGCCACGATCCCAGGTCAATGACCGCCACCACTGTGCAGGCATGTCAGTCACGGCCTTCTTGAGCGCATTGGCCATCGTGAAAGCTCCGTAGCCAGCCAGCGCGGGGCCGTTCTTCGTCCGGGGAGTCAACCCATAGCCTTTCTCCCGAGGCAGGTGTACGAGCATGGTGAAACGGCTTGATCTCTCCGCCAGCGTGCCAATAGCAGATCGGTTCAGGCCGATGATGAGGTCACCCTCCCAATGCCCTGGCACAGCACGATCCTGCGCTTCTGCAGGCCGGCTGGAGATCATCACATCCTCGCTAACGTGCGCCCAGGCCGTGGCTTGTGCCCTAGCCCTCGGTACGCGCAACGCCCGCCCAGTGCGCAGACAGCTGACCAGCTCGCGCTTGAGAGCACCGCGGCCCTGGATATAGAGCGCTTGGTAAATGGCTTCGTGAGATATGCGCATGGATTCGTCATCCGGGAAGTCGATCTGCAGCCGGTTGGAAATCTGTTCGGGCGACCAGCCATTGACCCATTTGCGGTCACCGCGATGCGGTTTGTTTCTTCCTTTGAACGGCGCTTGCCGAGGCCCAGAAATCTCACGGCCATCAGCGTCGCGAACCTTGCCCTCCAAACGGTCTTGCACGTGGTGGCGCAGCCGTGGGTTAGTCACCAGTTTCGGCGGTTCGGGTCTTTTGGCAACCAGTTCCGCCTTCCACTGCGCAACCGAAGCCCGATACTCAAGCTGGCCGCTACGAGTTGCAGCGTTACGTGTCAGTTCCCGGGAGACCGTTGACGGGCTGCGTCCGATACGGCGAGCGATCTCGCGTACTCCGTCGCCTTGGAGCGAAAGTAGCCCAATCTCTTCTCGCTCCGCGAGCGACAAGTACCTACCAGATATAGGGTTCGACATGAAAAGTGGCATGCCGCCACGATAGCGGAACCAGCGCGCGCCCACCGCCTGAGATACGCCAACCGCCTCTGCTGCTCTCTCGCTCGTGATACCGGTGGCGATCTGCTTCCAAAATAGACGCTCGATCTCACGCCGATGCGACGGTGCACCTGGCGAGCGCATCGCTCATCGCCCTGTCAACTTATGCATCCACCCCGCTGGTCGTCCCATAAACACCTCCTCGATTAAAGGTGTTGCGACGACCGGTTGAATCCGCCCAATACGTCAGCATTCGCTACAGCGAGCGGCTGGCAGAGGCTGGCATCGAGCCGTCGGTCGGCCGCCGGTGCGACAGCTATGACAATGCGCTGGCTGAAACGATCAACGGCCTGTACAAGACGGAACTGATTCATCGGCGCGCCGCTTGGAAAACGAGGGAATCCGTCGAGCTGGCAACGCTGGAATGGGTGGCCTGGTACAACCATCATCGGCTGATGGAACCGCTCGGCTATATCCCGCCCGCGGAGGCTGAGGCAAACTACTACAGGCAACTTAGAAAACCGCTGACATACCCATATTAACTTAAACCAACCAGCCTCCACGATTCCCGGTGCGGTTCAATGCTATACGCCGCAATCCACACAAGATCTACGCGACGCGCAAAAACGTTCGATCTGCTCAACAACGAACTCCTGCTGCACACAATTGAGCAAAGACTTGCCTTCAGTGAGTGACAGTCCCACGTCTCCGGGCGTCTGGTCTTCGATGGACCTGTGGAACCGCATGACCTCAACCCGCTTCACCACACTCCCATCGCCGCTATCGAACTCAAGAACGATCGTGTATCGCATGGTGGCTCCTGATCTCGTCGTTAGGGATACGATACCCCGCCGTGCGCTCGCCTCCCCGCCTTTTTGACGGCTTCCGTCAACAACAGTCCGCCGTCATCTGCATCGGCGACAGAAGGAGCCTCACGTTATTCGCAACTTGTTCAAGGAAAGGCATGTCCGTTACGCCGCCGAATAAACAGGGAAATATTTGATGCACCCGTCAGTATCTGGCTAGACCAGCGATTCGATTGTCGAAAGAAGATCAGCCTTTGAAACTACGCCGAGAAACTTCTTTTTGCCGCTACGGCATACAACGGGTAATCGCTCTCCCTCGTGCCTGAGGAAGGCCTGTAAAGCCCGGAAAATCTCGTCATCCGGGTAGAGCACGGGAATGTCGTGGTGAGCGATCAGACTTGCCGGCTGGCGTCCCATATCAATGCCATCCACAACCAACTGGTTGTAGTCCGACAGCGCGATGCAGCCAACCAACTGTTCTGCATTATCTAGTAGATAAATGTATTTGACCGTTGTCGATAGAAAGAGCCGGCCCGCCTCTTCGACAGTGGCCGTCGACGACAACGTCTGTCGCGTCGACGTCAGGATATCGCGAACACGGGTTCTTCGCGCCCTGTCCGCCAAAGCTCGTTTTTCGTTGATCCTTCGTGTTGCGTCGTACATTGGACGGGTAACAACTGATCGGCTGCAGACAAACGCGACGACCGTACAAAGCATGAGCGGCAACATGACTTCATAGTTGAGCGTCATCTCGAAAATCATCAGGATCGCCATCAAGGGTGCCTGGGTGGCGGCGCCCAGAAATGCTCCCATACCGACGATAACGAAAAGCACCCGAAACTGGCCAATATCTACGTGCAGCAAGGTCGCGAGATCTGTATAGAGCGCGCCAAGGGCTGCACCCACAAAGATCGTCGGAGTGAACACCCCACCGACAGCACCGGAGCCCGTCGAAATTGCAGTCGCAATCACCTTGAATATTAGGACCGCTGTGACGAACGACCATCCGGCGGGTTGTCGTATCAAGTCGTTGACTACGCTGTACCCGTTGCCAAGTGTTTCGGGCAGAATGATTGAAATAATGCCAACACAAAGTCCCCCTACGCCAAGGGCGAGTGGATACGGCATGCCCATTTCCGATATTCTCTTCTTCCCAAATTGCAGCAGTGCAAGATAAAGCGGAGCACTAAGCCCCAATACCACGCCGAGCGCCGCGAACATCATCATATCAAGCGGACCCAGCGCATTGATCGCATCCTCTGCGTGCAACATATAAGGGGGGTGATAGCCAGGCAACATACGCATCGTCAGGTTGGCCACAACCGACGATATGATGAGAGGCGCCATTCGCTCGGCTACGACCGAACCGAGCACGATTTCTGCGACAAAAAAGGCGCTGGCAATCGGCGCGCTGTAGGCTGATGCGATGCCGGCAGCGGCCCCGCACGCCACCATTGTTCTCACATCGACCAGCGGCCACGACCTAGCTCTACCCATAAGCGAGGCGGCAAGTGCTGCGAGCTGCACCATCGGTCCCTCCCGTCCGATCGAACTCCCCGAAGCGATGGAGCTCAAGGCAGACAGGGATCGAATGAGCGTCACGCTAACGGGAATTTTTCCGTCACCGATCGTAATCGCCTCCATGTATTCTGGATGGTCAATTCCCGACACTCTTCGTGACGACGTCCAGAGTAGCGCCCCCGCCATCACGCCACCAGCCGTCGGCACGAGCAACCTTATGTACCACGCGCAATGACGTGCAATCTCGACCGGATCGCCAGACCGGGAGAAGATCAACGCTTGGGCGATTTCGATTGCCTCACGAAATGCCACGGTCGCAAGCGCACCCGCGAAACCGATGGGCACCGCCCAAAGCAATGCCCAGTAGCCGTCCTCAGGACGTAGCCGTTCTGCTAGCCACAGTCTGAATTTTTGGATCGTCGTAAGTGTGTTGGTCAAGACGGTTTCACCACCGCTATCAGGAGAGAGCCCCCTCTCCCAATGCGGCTGCTCCTTCAAAACTTGTGGCGGATACCGATGCGGGCTACGGCCTGCTTCGCGCTACCCGGCGACTGGATCGACGTCGACCCATTGCCATAGATGTAAGCGAAAGTGGCGTCACCAGCGGCCTTCTGGAATGCACCCAGCAGGAAAACGTCAGTACGCTTTGAGAGTGCGTCATACAGCATCAGGTTGACCTGATGCCACTTCGGATCCGTCGTGGCGCTTCCCGTGGTCTGCCGGCCGTCGGTGAACGTGTAACCGCCCGCCAAAAAGAGAGCTGGTTTGATGTCATATCGCGCATTGATCTCGTAGTTGTCCCGTCGCAGATAGTTTGCGACGATCGGGCCGGACGTGACGCCGTCGATGACCATGCGTGTCCACTCGAGACCTACTTTCAACGGGCCAATCGCATAGGTGCCGCCGACGCCGAAGATGCGCTGACGTCCTGCCACGAACAAGGCATCTGCCGTCGACGAAACCGCACCATCCGTGTTCGCATCCGGAATATTGAACTGCTCATAGGCAGCCCCAACACTCACGGGCCCGTTTTTGTATCTGGCCCCGACGCTCCGCGCCTCGCTCTTGTTCGTCGCCCCCGCCTGATTGCTGAAACCGTACAGGGCGCTCATCGAGAAGCCGCCGTAGTTCACGCTCTTGAACTTGACCGAGCTGTCGACGCGCAGGTTGTTGTCGCTGTCGAACATGTGGGACAAGTAACCGCCACTGTACGTGCCGTTCGCCGTTGCGGGAGCAAGGTAGTCGTCGGTGCTCCTTAACTGGCCGTGCCGCGCGACGTGCCTCGCAGATTGCCACCGAACCGGCGGCAATCCACCCTTCCCTATTTCGACAAGGTAACCAGAACTGCACTAGTAGGCTCAATCGCAACATTGAAGGTGCTACTTTGCTCAGTCAGTACCTCTGCGTATTTTGTGCCGACAGGGGTGCCATCCACGCTGCCATCGAACGTCTGCCCACCAAGCGTGATCCCGCTCTTTGACGTAAAGGCAGGCGCACGCATCCGCTCAATTGCAGCACTCTTGAATCCTGGTACGGTTACGCTGATGTTTCCGTAGTCTTGCTGATCCTTGTTGATGACCAGGACGTTGACCTTGCCCGTCGTCGGGTCTAGTGTCGACCACGCCTTCAGATTTGCAGAAGTATTCAGCGTCACGGGTAGCAAACTAGACCCGTTCTCCGCAGCTTCTGCGAACAGGAGCATGCCATAGTACAGCGCCTGGATTGTCCGGATCGAGTAGCCATTCGACCATTGGATACCTGCGGGGGGCGTCCACGTCTTGACTGCAATATTCGCCAGGTTGTCGTACTGGCTCTGCGGCAAATTGAAGTTGAACGCACCATACACATCCCAAGCACTGAACTTATTCCAGTTCTTCGAGATCATGTTCACTCCAGTTGCACCCGCTTTGGCGTATTCAAACATCACATCGGGCGCCCAAAGAGCCTCCTCGAACGCGTTGCTGACGCCATCCTGCCCCTCGCAGGAGATCGAATTCATCTCGTCTATCCGGTACGGCTTGTTTGCGGCCTTTGCTACTGCCGCAAACGGTACAGCATATGACGGATCGGAAGTTGATGAAGACGGCTTAAGAAGCAAACCCGAGGCGGCCGATCCTCCACAGGCTGTTCCTGTAGTGATGTAGGAATGTTGACTTACATTGGCAATGACCGAGCCGGACTGGCTCAGCAAATTCGTCAGCCCTCCGACAGACAGGAATGGTGGCAGGAGCGCGCCTGTTGCCGGGTCCTGAGGATAGAACGCCGCGGAAGGTCCCGTAAATAGCGGACTATTCGGTACTTTGCTCAAAATTGCCTGTGTAATCGTCTGGACCTCGGTTGTGTACTGGTCAAACGAGTAGGGTGAGGGTCGAACCTTCTGTAACACATATAAATCTGGCTCGTTACCCAGTTCGATCGACTGCAACGCGCCCGCAGGCATATCACTTGCGTACTCGCTGACTTGGTCTGACGCGAGCGTCGCATTCTTGGCCGCGAAATTGATGCCGAGGATAAATGTCGCGCCATATCCCGCCGCCGACAGATCATTCGCAAGTTGCGCGAATGGGCGCACGGTACCCGAGTTTGGCTCGGTCGTCGAGTCACTCACGGTTCCACCTATTCGGATTGATACGGGTCCACCGCCGAATTTCGTTATGTTTTTCAACAGCTGCCGATAGATCGGATTTACACCGATTGCAGGGTCGCCCATCAATAGTTGAGCTTGTCCCCACGGATGTGAGAAGCCGATGTAACCACTCGGGATTTGTGTGCCCGGATTAGTTGGGTCGACTGTGACTGTCGCCATCGGGGTGGAGCTGGCGACGCTCACGGTTATCGTCTTCGTAAATACTCCGCCAGACGAATTGGTCGCGGTCAGGGTATAGGTGGTGCTTTGCGCTGGTACGACGACTGCCGAGGATGCCGGGGTTGCTGACACGCCACTTAGCGTGACGCTTTGGGCGTTGGGGGCGCTCCACGAGAGCGTGACTGCTTGTCCTTGGCTAACGGTGGTTTTGTCTGCGGAAAACTGAGCTATAGGATCGGTTTCGATATCCGAGCCACCGCAAGCAGTCAAGAGGGTCGACGCGACAGAAATTGCAAAAAACCACGGGTACGGCCCCCACCTTTCGAGTGAAAGTCCGGCGCGCATAGAAGCAGCCGTGAGCTTGGCCTCGCATGAGGCAAGCTGACAATTTGAGACTGATGTTTTCGCGTTCCTCATAGAATCCTCCTGAGTTAATTTGATTTTCTGTCTGTCTCGAAAATTTTTTTTTGCACCTTACCGCCCGCCTTATCTGTGACTGTGGTAAGACAAATCTTCTGTCTTTCTGGGAATAAATTGAAAAATTCCCCACTGAGATTCATAACGGAACGGGCGGAGTCGGTGGTGAGGTTTCCACCCATTAAATTTATTGTGTAGGTGTACTATTAATTTAAGTCCTAAAATTTACTTGCGATACCGATCATAACTACGACCTGATTCGGTGTCGACGATGGTGTGAGATTTTGAGAATCGCCGACAACTGGAGCAGCGGTCACAATTGTCTTGATACCGCTGACACCGAGGGTCTTTCCGGTCGCGTGAGTGAACCCTTCGAGCGCATAGAGCGTCGTTCTTTTGGAAAGCAAATAGGCCTGCTTAAGGGAAAACTGAAGATATTTTGCGGGATCTTGAATAGTGTTGGCCCTCGAAGCGACCGTATAGCTCACTGCAGCGGCCGACTCCAGGTCCGGACGAATGCGATAAGTTCCGAAGATGCCGTAATTATTAAAGACCACGGTGTCAAGGAATGCCGACTGGTTACCCGCGAGATACCGAACGTTCGCATAGACAGCTCCGAGTCGGAGAGCTCCGATGGTGTAGTTTGCCGCGATCGCCGCATCCTCAATCCGGCTGGCCGTAAGGTAACCTTGATTGACGACCGTAGTTCCCAATGATGCACTTGAAGTTGATCCGAACACGACGCCCGGCTGTGCATTCTCCATTCGCAAGTAGCCCGCTGCGACTCCAAGCGGGCCGGACGAATACTGTAGTGCAGCGCTGATAGTCTGTCCGCTACCGATGCTACCGGGGTTCCCGCCAAAGCCATACATTGCGCTAGCCTGAAGGCCGCGAAGGACCGGCGAGGTGTAGGTCACAGAGCTATTGGCGCGCGTGGTCTTGTCCAGGCTGTCGATGTCGCCTGGGCGCGCTCCCACCGCACCAGCCATGGTCGCAGCGGGTGCAAGAGGACCGACGAGCAAAAAATAGGGGGTGTACTGACGTCCCATCGTGACAGTCCCGTATTTCCGGTCCCTCAGCCCCATGTACGCTTGTCGATTGAAGATGAGGCCAGATGTCGTCGCAGCACCAGAATTCATGTCAAAACTCGACTCGACCTGGAAGATCGTTGCCAAGCCACCGCCGAGGTCCTCTACCCCATTTAATCCCCAGACTGAGGTCGTGAGATTTCCCGAGCGCATGTAAACGTTGGAATGGCCTTTCTGATTGTTCACATACGTGACTGCATCATCTACCGCACCGTAAAGCGTTACGCTACTCTGGGCGAACACATTGGTGCCGTACATCGTTGCTAACAGCACAGCGTGGCTCAGTGTCTTGCTTTTCATCTACTCGTCTCTCGTTCTATGGATAATTAATTATCGAAAGTGTCTTGTGTGCTGAGTCAAGTCTGCTGGCCTAGCCCGTTGATCTGAATCTCGTTATTTCTCTTGGAAGGAACCATTAGCCAGAGGACAATGGCCCCGAGCACGTCGAACATTACGAGACAGGCGAACAACGGGTTGTATCCAATCTTTGTCGCGAGCGCCCCGATGATCAGGGAGAAGACAGAGCTTCCTAACCACGCAGCCGTGCCTGTCCATCCGCTGGCCGTCGCAACTTCTTCGCGCGGGAAGACGTCAGCAGGAAGTGTAAGAAGTGCCCCGGAAAGGGCTTGGTGCGCAAAACCGCCGACACAGAACAGGAGAACTGCTACATATTTATCGGCAGCCAAGCCGATGCACGCGGGTCCGATCATCAGGAGCGCGCCAAAGACCACCACCAGCTTGCGCGAGGTCACAAGATGAACGTTAAACCACTTCTGAAAACTCGGGCAGAGGTATCCCCCCACGATGCTACCCAAATCTGCCGCAAGGAACGGCAACCACGCAAACATGCCGATCTCCTTGAGGCTCATGTGCCGAACGGATGAGAGGTAGATTGGAATCCAGAAGCTGAAGGTCGCCCAGGCCGGTGCTGCGAGAAACCTTGAAATCATGATTCCCCACAGGACCCTAGAACGCAGCATGACGGTCCAGTGGGCTTTTACCTTGCGAACGATCGCTTGCCCTCCGATGATGGTCGAGCGCTCGCCGGAGCTAAGCCATTTGTGCTGTTGGGGAACGTTGTAAACTGCGAGCCATACGACGACCCAAATCAAGCTCAGCCCTCCGGTGACGATGAACGCCATTTGCCAGTTGTAGTGGAGGATGCACCACACGACCAACGGTGGTGCGAACATGGCTCCGAGAGATGTTCCTGAGTTAAACCATCCCGTCGCAATCGACTTCTCCTTGTCGGGAAACCACTCAGACACGACCTTGACCGATGCTGGAATCACTGCAGATTCTGTGGCACCAAGGAGTCCGCGGAAGAACGCAAAAGAGATCCAACCCGTCGCCAGACCATGGAGCATGTTCGCCAGTGACCACGCAACTGCGAATATGGCGAAGCCAATTTTTGTCCCGACGATATCGAGCACGTATCCGCATAGAGGCTGAACAATCATGTATGCCCCTTGGAATGCGGAAACGACATAGGAATACTGCTCAGTCGAAATGCTGAAATGCTTGTTAAGCTCCGGAATGGCCACGGACAACGAACTCCGTGAGAGGTAATTCAGCGTTATGCCCGCCGATACTAATCCTATGATCCACCATCTAAGCCCTGAAACCATTCGCTGCTTCATTCGTAGTCTCCGTTCTCTCTTGATTTGAGTTCTTTTGGCTCGATCAAGCATCCGACGGTTAGCAAGGGCAACCTCACTAATTTTGTCTGGGTGTCGTCGAACCTCATATGTCTTGGTACGGCTTCCCCTAGGTATAGGTCGCCGTCGTGTCAGAGGTCGGTTTGTTCGCTGAGGTCGATGCCGTGACTTCTCTATCCGCTGCCCGCCAACTAGTGGGCTCCCTAGTGCACACAAAGCAGCCTACTTGGCCATTGCTCCGCTCTTCTCGGGGTTGACCAGCGGCGGCGGCGGATAATGAAGGCCCCGCTGGTTCGCGAAAGTGCGCGAAGCCTCTGGCGTGTATTCGTCCGGCTGATATCCGATGAGGCGCCCATCTGTGGCCCACGCTTCGTCGCATCCGTACAGGCTTTTTGCGAGTTCATGCTCGAGTCTTGTTCGAACTTTGACATACGCCGGATCACTCGATAAATCGACCATTTCAGTTGGGTCCGCGGTGAGATCAAAAAGCTGTATATGGTTCCCCGCGGGATACCAGATCAACTTGTGTCGCCCGTCGTGCATCATGCGGGTCGCGCTTCGCATCTCTCGGCATTCACCATAGAGAAAGTCGCGGCGCTCGGCGCCGACGGCTGACATACCGTCGAGCGTTCCCGGAATTGGAATGCCGGCAACATCGAGCAAGGTCGGCATGATGTCCTGAAGGGCAACGAGACGGTCGTCGGTAACACCGCGGCCGATCCGCTTGCAGCCGGCCGTTCCGACGAGGATGAACGGGATATTCGCGGCGCGTTCATAGAACACACACTTGCCCCAGAGGCCATGCTCGCCGAGCATGTCTCCGTGATCAGAGACGAGTGCGATCAACGTGTCGTCAAGAATTCCCTCGTCACGCAGAGTACCGATCAGTACCCTTATCTGGTGGTCGATGTGGGTGCACAAGGCGTAGTAAGCCTGCCGGATTCCCCTTAAAACATGGGCGCTATGCTCCGCCGGCCAGTATGCGCGCACGACCTGAAGAGCCTGCGGTAGCGTTTCAAGCCTTTCGGACCAGATACCGGCATTTGGTTCGTCGATCGGTAACCTGTCATACATTTCGATGTAGGACGCGAGCGGCGCCAAAGGTGGGTGCGGATGCGTGAACGATACGTGCCAGAATCCGGGCCGGTCCGGATCTCGGCGCTTGATCGCCCTCGCAGCCTCGCGCGCCGTCCAGTTCGTGACGTGGTGTGCCTCTTCCAAATGCCACGGACGGAACATGTAGTCGTTGTTCGACATGCCGTGCATGAATTGCTCGCCGGTGTGCCCATGATCGGCGAGATAAATATCGTAATCGTCGGTCGTGCCGAGTTCGATCCGGCCTTCCTCCGCGAGAATTGTGTCGTCGAAGCCGATTCGCGCGCGTTGCGGGAAGACGTGAAGCTTGCCAATCGCCGTTGCCTGATAGCCGGCATCGCGAAAACATTGGGCTAGGAGTGGCTCCTTGGGAAGACGCTCTGCAGGCTTGAACGAGCGGTCACCGTGCCCTCGCGGACTCAGTCCCGTCATCATCGATCGCCGTGCGGGGATACAGATTGGCGATTCTGAATATGCCCGGGTATAACGCGTGCCGAGGCGGGCAAGATGATCGATAGTTGGTGTCAGCACGGAGGGATGCCCGGCACAACCGAGCAAGGCTCCAGGCCACTGATCAACCGCGATAAACAATACGTTCGGCTGTTCCACGTCGCTCCTCATAGATCGTCAGAATTTTTACAATGCCGCCAGGTGATAATCTAACGATCAGAGCGCCATCCACCTAGATGCAAGATGGTCAATCCAGACATAGCTTGAAAGGTATTTCATGGACATGGATGTGCAGTTATGGAGACTGTTTGTGCAGATCGTGGAGTATGGAAGCGTTACCCGCGTAGCGAGCGCCCGCGACGTGGCGCAGTCCGTCGTAAGTCGCCAACTTGCGACAATCGAGAAGATTTGCGGCGGCAGGCTTTTCGAGCGAACTGGACGCGGTGTCAGGCTCAACGAAGCCGGCGCACGTATATACCCACGAGTTGTTGCGTGGTTAGAGGAAGGCAATCAGCTTTCGCGCGACGTACGCCGCGCCGCGAACGTACCGGCGGGAACGGTTAAGGTGGGCATACTATCGTCAATTAGCAGAGACTTTACGAGTTCCCTTTATGAGCGGATCACCAAAGCGTTTCCGGAGATCCACTTGCACATTTTTGATGGGCCCGGGCGACAAATATCTGAGTGGCTTGAGGCTCAAGCAATCGATTTTGGCGTTGTACTGAGAAACACAAAGGAGGAACGGCGCTCGGACATACGCATTGGTCCGCTGTCGACCGCCCTGATTGGCCCCCCGGGTGATGTCCTAACGAGTTCGGCGACCGTTGAGTTTTCCAAGCTAGCCAAAATACCGTTGGTTCTTGCAGGGCATCCAAATGTCTCCCGGGATCTGCTGGAGCATCATGCCCGTAGGAAAGGAATCGAGATAAACGTGCCAATCGAATGCGATTCGATTCCGCTTCAAAAGCATCTAGTGGCTACGTCTCACATCTATGCAATCCTTGGGCGACATGCTGTCCGCGAGGAACTGCACGCCGGCCAACTCCAGGCATCGAAGATCGTGTCCCCGAGCCTCACACGTTCAATCGTTTTGAGTTACGTGGAAGGACGCACGCCTAGCGCTGCTTCCCAAGCGGTTATCGATATCGCCCGCGCGATCCTTGTTCCCATGATCACTGAACCGTAACCGCCGAGCGCCATGGCCTTCAGCCGTTGGCTGCAATTGTCGTCCACGCAACTTCCGCGGGCGAGCCACGGTCGTTTACTACGGGACCGATTGGCGCTATCCGGGGTATTCGTACTTTCCGTGTATTTTCTGGCGGTTTTCACGAAAAATCTCTTTCATATCAACGAGTTGAAGATCCATCAAATTGCAAAAGCCTGTGAGGCCGCACAGCCTTGCTACAGGCGACTTCTTACGCCGCTACCGCCAGATTTTACTGAGATGGACCCGGCGCCCCCCTCCAGGGGACACTAACGCACTCACCGAGACGTGCGGAGGTTCATCATGGAAATCGACGTTCTCGGCATTGATCTCGCGAAACAGGTCTTCCAGCTCCACGGCGCCGATCGTCGAGGTCATGTTGTGCACCGGTCGAAGGTCTCACGCAGTTCATTCTTCGAATCCGTGCGCACCTTGAGTCCCAGGGTGGTCGTGATGGAACCCTGCAGCACGGCCCATCACTGGGCGAGGCGTTTCCAGTCGATCGGTATGGAAGTCCGGCTGATCAGCCCGCAATACGTCGCACCGTTCGTCAAGACGAACAAGAACGACCGCAACGATGCGGAGGCGATCGTCGAGGCTGCCAGCCGGCCCACGATGCGTTTCGTCACGATCAAATCCGTCGAGCAGCAGGACATCCAAGCCGCGCACCGCATGCGGGCTATCCTGTTGCGTCACCGTACTGCGCTGATCAACCAGATACGTGGCCTGCTCGGTGAACGCGGACTGGCCATCTCGCGCTCACCGGAAGCCTTCAAGCGTGCGATACCGGAATTCCTGCGCACGAGCGCAGATGAACTGACTCCGTTTTGCCAGACGCTGCTCACTGAGCTTCTGCAGCACCTGGGCACCATCGAGGAACGTGTTCATCTCATCGAGGCATCCATCCAGTCATTCATGAAGAAATCCATGCTTTGCAGGAAGATCGCCGAGATCCCCGGTATTGGTCCGATCACCGCCACAGCCATTGTCGCCGCGGTCGGCGACGCCACGCAGTTTCGCAACGGCCGGCACCTGTCTGCCTGGCTGGGGCTCGTGCCCCGACAGTATTCGTCTGGCGGCAAGCCGCGCCTGCACGGCATCAGCCGACGCGGCGACACCTACTTGCAGACCTTGCTCATTCATGGCGCGCGGACTGTTCTGCGTTACGCACCGAAGAAAACTGATCCTCAGAGCATCTGGCTTCAGGCTTTGATGGCTCGACGCGGGCATAACTGCGCGGCGGTCGCATTGGCCAACAGGAACGCGCGGATCATCCAGGCACTACTCAGCGGCGATGCAACCTATATGGCGCGAAGCGCGGCAGCATAACCTCAAAACCGCTTGCAGGAAGGTAACGCCCACACACAGGTTTGCGAAGCTTCTCAAAGCGATGACGAAATAGGTTGAACCAGCATCCTGAAGCCTGTTTTTCGTGCCGGCTGCCACCTGTGGCAAGCCGCGATTTTGCTAAGGACGGGGTGCGCGGATCTCATCGAGGCTGCGGGCGTGCTTCGGCAACGGCCCATCTGGCAAGCCGGATACATGCATGCAGACCGTTTCGACATCACGAACAAGGAGCTTGCAAAAGGCGTCGGGTCCATACAAGCACGAAAAGGACGAATACCCCGGAGCCCGATTCCATCTGCATGCCACCGTTCTGCAGAAAAACGTTCCACTGACCTTGACGACCTTAGGAAAATGGGTGTTCGGTGGTTTCCTCGCGCTCGGTCTGGTTTCGACAGTGATAGGGCCCGTGCGGCGCAGAGCGCTATCCGCTCGGCGTGAGTTGTAATCTGCTGGGTCCGGGCATAGCTTTGGCATGAACCTCTCGCCGTTTAGCGGGAGTCGTCCATCACATCAGAGCCCGGGGTTGTGGGTCAGCGGATAGTCACCGTACAGCGCGTCGAGGTAGCTGTAGTTCTGCTCGTTGCGCCACTGATGCGAGACGACCGCGTCCGCATGTTGAACCATGAAACCGACGATATCGTCACGTCCGTAAAACACAGCCTTGTGTTCGCGCACCAGATTCATCGAGTTCGCGAAGTACAGCATGGTCGCGTGGTCCTTCATGTGCAGCGTATTCAGTACATGCGTCACGCGCACCGAGGCGGGATCGGCACGGTAGGCTTCGTCGCAGACCAGCATCGGAATGCTCGACGAATTGTATCCCCGATCGCGGAGACGTTCCGGCGCTTGGCGAATTCTTGCCCGGCTTCGACTCCGAGAAGTAATAACGTCGCAGTAACGGAGTCTTCGTCGGTATAAAAGGAGCCCTCCCTCGTCGACCTTTTTTGTGCCTGGAAATTGTGATTTAAATAGCGCGTGCAATCTTGAAGTTAGAAACCAGTGTCTGAAGGCGTTCTGCTTCTGCATGAACGCCACGGGCGGCAGCAGCGGCCTCTTCGACCAAGGCTGCGTTGTGCTGGGTCACCGTATCGATTTCGCCGATCGCCTTATTTATCTCCATGATGCCCCGGTGGCCGTCATCGGATGCATGGGTGATCTCCTTCATCAGCGTCGATACGTGGGCGAACTCACTCACCACCTCGTTGATTTTGGACCCGGCATCGTTCACCAGTTGAGATCCTTGACCAACGCGGGTGACCGAATTGCTGACCAATTCCTTGATCTCTTTGGCGGCCATTGCTGAGCGTTGAGCCAGCGTGCGGACTTCCTGGGCGACGACGGCGAAACCACGACCTTCGTTGCCGGCACGTGCGGCTTCAACCGCCGCGTTAAGGGCCAAGATATTGGTCTGAAAGGCGATACCCTCGATAGTCGCAATGATGTCGGCGACTTTCCTGGATTGATCGGCAATGCCTGTCATGGTGGTCACGACATGTTTCATCACCTCGCCACCGCTGTTTGCCAAATCGGACGTAGTCTGCGCGAGTTCGAGTCCCTGTCTGGCATTCGCCGCGTTGTTCTGCACGGTCGCCGTCAACTGCTGGATAGAAGCTACCGTCTGTTCGAGAGATGCCGCCTGTTCCTCGGTGCGTTGGCTCAGATTCTCGTTACCTGCTGCGATTTCGGATGCACCGATCAGTACCGCCTCACTACCGGACCGCACCTGCTTCACTATATCGGCGAGACTCTCATTCATGCTGCGAAGCGCACGCATCAATTGGCCGAGTTCAGTATCGGAATGGACCCTGACTTGCGACGTCAGATCCCCCGACGCGACTGCCTCAGCAATTTTTACGGCGTCATTTAACGGGAAGATGATCGACGTCGCAACCGTGTTGCAGACATATACCGTCGCAACGATAGCGAAAAATATTACGGTGAACGTCAGCACCAGAGCCATATCGTATTCGTGAATGGCCTTGTCCGTAGCCTGATCTGCCTGCTTCTGAATGAAGTCCATATGGGCGGTGAGCGTGTTCTCAGTGGATTTGAAAACAGCAAAGATCTTGGTGTTGGCGAGCACCCGTTCGGCAGCAAGATCGGGGTTATCAGACATTGCAAGAGCGTAGAGTTCTTTGTTGATTACCGCGTACGCAGCAATAGCTTTCTTATCGTTCTCGAAATACTGACGATCCTCACCCGGCAGCGCGTGTTTTTCATAGCGATCGACACTCTTCCTCAGCTGGTCCAAGGCTCCGGCCCGAATCACAGCATTGGTATCTTTGGCTTGTTTGGTATCGGACAAAACAAGACCCAGCGTGGAGCGACGATCCGTACTCAGGGCCAGACGAAGATCAGCAACCGTTTTGACTGACTCCATCCAATTCTGCTTAATGTCGAGCAGATGTGATTGAATCTGATGCGCCTGGAAGAGCGCAAAACCCGCGGCGCTGCATAGCAACAGGATAACGATTGCGAAGCTAACAAACAGCCGGTTGCGCACTTTGAGATTGCGAAGAAGCAGGAGCATGTTTTCTTGTTTAAGTTGATTGTATAACCGAAGATATCGGCATGGCCCCATCAGTATCGATAGGGGCAAGCATGCTCTCTCTCCGTCAGTCGAATCAAACGAAGTGCTTGTCATCCAAAGAACTTTGGGAACGTCAGATCGAAAAGCGCAGCATAGAAAGCACGATACTCATCGATCGCTTCCGCGTGCTGATTATGGTCCACATATCCGACGAGCAAGGCCGGGAGCGGTGTCGTTCACACCGGTGCGCCAATGGCGCCGGAGGGTTTTGGGCTGCCCCTCAGGGCAACTGCCGAGGCGCCGGCTGGCCCATGGGCTGCAGAATTGACAAGTAAGCGCTTGAGCAATCCAACAAAACTTTCCACTTCATCCTCGGTTAAGAGGCTAATCAATCTTTCGTCGGTTGCCCCGAGGAAAGCTGTAATTTTCGCCACCATGGCCACTCCGCTACCCGTAAGCTGAACACACCAGCAGCGACAGTCGTTTGGATGCCGAGACCTCATGACAATTCCGACGTCCATGAGACGCTGAATGACTCTGGATAGCGCCCCCATATCGTATTGCAGCCGGCGGGCGAGCTGAACCTGCGTCGTGAATTGCCGCCCAGCGAGACATGCGACGACCTTCGCCTGCGCAAACGAAATCCCAAGCGATGATTTCAAATGTCGATCAGCGCCCTCGAAGATCGCCTTGTCGACTTCGATGAAACGGGATAGCCAATTTAACGCTGAGACTTCAGCTACATGGCATAGGGGTGGATTCTCCTCGCTCTTCATCTTCGCTGCATCTCCTACAAATGTGGCCGGAACCAGTAGTTGGGTTTCTACCTATACGTTCGAACCCCACCTCTTACTATGGTCAATTGTTCTGTTCTGTGCCGCTGCCGCGGGTCCGGCGCACTGAATTGCTCTCATCTCGTGGGGGGAACCGTGTCGATGTATTTTGACTTGTTTATATAATTCTAAAATGTATACTATCATTAATATCGACGGAAAGCACATGGTGGTACTTCTGAGCTTGACGGGGCAACTCCCCCTCGAAAATCGCCGTGACAATCCGAAACCGGATCAATCACGGTACCCTGGCAACGGGTTCGCAATTGCGCCAGTCATACCTTGACGAGCGACCGCTTCGGAACCGGCCGTGTACCGGTCCAAGAGGCGCTGAAGCTGCTCACCGTGGAGGGCATCATCGAAAATGATCCCTACCGCGGCTATTTGGTTGCATAGCTCACCAGCGAAGAAGCACGGCGTATATAGCCATTCGAAAAGACAGTGCTCGTTTTTGGGGGCCGCGTATCCGAAGCTTCTGATGCGACTTGCGAGCTCTGTCGCACT
This sequence comes from Paraburkholderia sp. HP33-1, assembly GCF_021390595.1. NCBI lineage: Bacteria > Pseudomonadati > Pseudomonadota > Betaproteobacteria > Burkholderiales > Burkholderiaceae > Paraburkholderia > Paraburkholderia sp. HP33-1. Next base: position 41,492 of record NZ_JAJEJR010000004.1, read on the forward strand.
AACTAACCCGCCGCGCTAGTCTTACCGTGTCACAAGCTGAAACTCTGATTTGAGCGGTGGCAGCATGGACACAACGGGAAGCTGAGTTGATGGCGAATCGTGGTAGTCGAATCAGCTACGTGGCGCTGTGCGCGCAGGGCTCCTCTGGGGATGCAATCCGCGGGAAGCGAAGTTGCCTGGAGGGCGGCAAGGTTTGTTGGCGCTGACGGAACCGCCAGCAGTAAGTCGTTCAGAGACGAGAAACCCGTACGCCACGATACGTAACGCGGCATCGTGACGCAAAGCCTCGCCATCCTCGGTCTTCGATGCCCGACTCCCGGTTCCTGCATCAAGTCCTGGCAGTCGCGCCCGATACGCCAGCGCAAGTGCGCCTGGGCGACCAGTTCTTCCAGTGCAACGTCAGCCGGAAGGGTCGACAACAGGTACTTCAACGGGACGGTGAACACGACCTACCACCGGCGTTGGCCCTTGCGCCCGATGCCCGATGACTGCGGTGTTGCGGTGACGTTACTACTGGGTCATTTGACCGGCAGCAGTGCCGGCCGCCGCACGCCGTTGCGCCACGATCGCGCCTGCGCGTTGCGCGCTTTCCGGGTAGTCGGACCAGTCGTCGGACTGATCGTAGCCCGCCTGCCGCCATTCGATCAGGTCGGCGCGCACCTTGGCCCGCGTCAGCGGCGCCGTGGAATCGTACGGTTGAGCCAGCGCCGCAACCGACGCAATGCAGCACGCTGCAGCAAGGATGCCGAGCACTACACGCGGAAAGGAGTTCATGGCAAGTCCTTTCTTATCGGGAATATCCCTGAAAGTATAGGCGCTGTCTTCATGAACGAAAGACAGATCGAAACATCTTCACTTCTCGCGTAGTTCACAGGCGGGGCGCGAGAAATGTGGTTCCGGCGGGCATGTACCAACGAGGTGATCTACATCATGTGCTGGCGAAGCAATCTTCGAGAGGCTGGCGGCTAACGGATCACTGATTGCGTAACGCTCGTCGCCGTCCTGCGTTCACGCGAGAATTTTCACCACGCGGCCACTGCCGGAGCGAGACGTTCGATGGATCGCTCAGCATCGAGCCGTGCCGCGATTGTCGAAAGAATGCGCGGCGGAATCCTCTGGCTGCCGTCCATCGCAAAGGACCGTGACAGGCGGGACGCTCGCGTCGCATCTTCAAAGCGGCGGACCGGATGACGGCATCCGTCGCCCCTTGTCCTGGACACAGCTGGTGATCGATATCTTCAGGACATGGAAGTCCTGTCTCGACGAGCGCGGCATCGAGGCGTTGTGCGTCATGGCTACAGGCCGGCGAGCGCAGATTGATGGGGGCCAACTGCGGGGTTTGCCCGTGGCGCCGCCGCAAGGTCCGTTGGCACATGGCTTTGGCATCCGGCTGTGGATACTCACACGCGTACGAACGCTCATCGAACGGTTGTATCGCATCAGCTTCAGCGAGGTCCATGTCTGGCGAGTGGTGGGCGCGCTGGGTTTCAGTTCCAAAAAGCCGGAACGTGAAGCGACCGAACGCAACGAGGAACCCGTGCTGAACGGCAAGCGCAAGACCTCGCCAGCGCTCAAAAAACTTCGTCGAGGTTTTCCGGGGACCGCGGCGCGGATTTTGAGGAAAAAGTACCCTTCGTCGCGGTCCCCGGAAATCCACCATGAATCAAACAATATCCCGCGCTTCGAAAAATGCGAGCTTGGCCGGCAGTCTGGCGGAACTGCGGGTCCCCTTCCGCTGATCACATCTCTCTGGCCGCAAGCACCGCCATCAAGCCGCTCAATACTATTGATCGCCCCTTTTCGTAAGTCGCGAGCAGCAAGTCTTTATCCCTACTTTGTAACGCCTTCACCAACCGCGCCTCGATATTCGCAGTGCGGTGTTCAGGGTTCGCTGAGATATCTGCGGCCAATGCACGATAGCGATCGGTCAATCGCATCAATCGCAACGCTTCACGCTTGAGCACCTTGTTCGGCGACAGATCGAAAATCATGTCATGGAACGCGCGGTGTTGCTCGATCCAGCCCTCGCGATTGCCCGCCCCGAGCAAATGCTCAAGATCTGTGAGCATTACCTTGAGTTGCTTCATCTGCACCGGCGTCGGCCACTCTATGGTCATCAGCAATTCAGCTTCAAGCAATTGCCGCATCCGATATAGTTGCCGTGCCTCGTCGCTCGACAGTTGGGCGACAAAAAACCCACGATTCGGATCGTGTTCAATGATGCCTTCAGCGGCCAGCAGTTTCAGCGCCTCACGTACGGGCACTCGACTAATCCCGAAGCGCTCGGCAAGATCAGACTGACGCAGCTGGACACCGGGTGCAAGCACTCCCCGGTTGATCAGTTTGCGTACCTCTGCCGCCACCTGAGCCGGGAAGTCACTGCCGTCCAGTTCCAGAAGTTCGCCGGAAGTCACTCGGCCTAGGATCGAAACCGTATTCATTTTCGTATTAAATCCAAGATTGTCCGGGCGCGAACGTCAACGTCCACGACACAGACCCTCGCTGCCCTGCGCGTTGCCCCGGCCCGCGAGAATTAACCTTGCATATTACTATGCACTTAACTGTAATTGGCCGGTACTAGAGCGGTCAGACTATGTCCGCGGAGATGTCGCCCGGTCCCCGCGAGCGGAATGATTCTCCGGGACGAATCGAACCCAAGCGTGCGCCTGCGGCACACCGCTTCGCGACTTCGGGCTCGACCTTTTCCTGACTCCGAAAAGCACCGGGTCAAGTGCTGCCATCTACCACTTAACCGAGAATTCCTGCACCATTTAGCATTTTATGTTGGCCTTGATTTTAAATGCAATCGATCTAGGTCAAGCAACGAAGTTGGTTGCATAGACGATGCTCGCCCATTCCGTTTAACGAGATTCTCGCTCCCTTTGCCCACTCGGCAATGAAACCATCGTCGTCGAGCCCCGGCGCTCGACACGCTACCTGGACCAGCGACCTGAAATCTGAAGATCAAGAGACCCCTGATGAGCGCCGGCCTGACATCCCAATAACGGGCGCCGCTTGCCGCAGGGCGGAGACGACGGTCCTTCTGCGCAGCGGAGTCGAGGTGCCGCGGTTTGCAACCTGCCCAATGGCGGCACGGGCGCGCAGCCGCAACACTGCCGCTCGTCATAGTAGGCGGCGCCCGCCTCGCTCTTTGGATCCGGCGACCCGTCATAGTCGTCCGCATTGAACTGCGTTGGTCCTGGACATGCTGGAGCGTTAGTGTCCGGTCTTTCGTAAGCCTTGCGATAGGGCGAAGGCTCTACCGGCGGACGTATTCATCCGGCGTCACATCCTTCAACTCCTTGACACGAATCCTTCAAATTCGTGACGCCACGTGACACCGAGTGGGACGGTAGACCCGACGCCAAGCCTCAATCTCGCGTTTGGTTTCAGCTAGGGATTCAAACTGATGCAGATTCAGGCATTCGTCCCGGAATGAGTCATTGAATGTCTCAACGAAGCTGTTAGTCGCTCCGCAAATCATGACATTCTTAGTATTCGCGATGCCAGGATTTGAGAGGATTCTTTGTCGGGTACCCCCAGTTGTCGAATGGTCGCTCTGATGCGCTTACCCAGTCTTGAGTAGAACCGAACCGCTCGAATGCGATCTTCGGCGAGTACCTGAACAACCTCCAGATAGTCCAAGTTTTTCGTCGCCCCTTGACGCGACTTTTCTTTTAACGGTTAGGTCCCAGGTGATCTTCCACAACGTCTACTCGACAAGCAGATGGGGCCGAGTATGAGGCATGGGAAGTGACTGTCGCGTCGTGGCCACTAAAATGCTCGCTCAAATCCCATCCATAATCGTTGCTGACTGACGGTGCAATTGCGCTATTCATCGTTTTATCCTCGATTACTTACCGCAGTTCAGCGCCTTCATCGGCCGGAAGACGGATGAACGCGGCCACTGACAGACAGCTCAAGGCCCCGACGATAAAGAACGTGATCGGAAAATCGCTCATCGTCAAATGCTCTGCACTATGCCCATGAGCCCGCGCAGTGATCGTCAAGCAGGAAGTACATAGTGCAACACCAAAACTCATCGACGTCTGCTGCATCATAGTCGAAAGTGCTGTTGCCTTACTCATAATAGCCGTCGGAATGCCGGAAAATCCGACCGTATTCATCGTAATCATTCCAAGCGAGTTGACGATGCCCCCCATGAATAGCACAGCGCACATGAAATAAATTGACATGTCAGGCGAAAACAAACCATAGGTAGCAAATGCAGCACCAGAAAATACACTCGCTGCAATCATAAGAGGCTTCACTCCGAATTTACTAATAGCCCGGCGCATGATTGGGCGAATTCCAAAGGCACCAACCGAAAGCCAAGCGCTCGTCAATCCCGATTGAATAGGCGTGAATCCCACGCCGATTTGCAAAAGCAGCGGAACGAAAATAGGAGCCGAACCAACCGCTATTCTTAACGGCATACCACCGATATTTGTTATACTAAATGCTTTATATCCGAAAAGGTTGAGCGGAATGATCACGTCAGAACGATCTCGGCTATAGATCCAATAGGCGATCGCCGCCACTATACCGATACTCGTCGCGAGAATTGTAAAGCTCAGAGGAACAAAATTGTGCCCGATAGTTTCCAGGCCGCAGACTATCCCTGAAAGTCCGATCGCCATCAGAACGAAACCAGTGCGATCGAATCGCTCGGTTTTTTCCGATCGTGAATCCGGCACGAACCTTAGCGACAACAAGATTCCCAAGAGGCCGAAAGGTACGTTGAGCAGGAATATCCAGCGCCATGACGTCAGCGTGACGATGAAGCCTCCGAGAAGCGGACCCAAGACACGACCGACGGTCCCCGGCACGGTAAACCACAACATCGCCATTACCAACTGCGCAGGCGGGATGCTGCGCAAGAGGATCAACCGTCCAACCGGCACCATCATTGCGCCGCCGAGGCCTTGCAATATCCGAAACAGAACGATTTGAGTGATAGAGGTTGCGGCTCCGCACAGTGCCGACGCTAGCGAGAATATCGCGACTGCCGAACAGAAAACACGACGGGTACCGAAGCGATCCGTGAGCCAGCCGCTCGCGGGCAGAAACAGTGCCAAACTCAACATATACGCGGTGACGGCGAAGTTGAGGTGAAGTATCTCAACATTCAGCGACGCAGCAATCGACTGAAGCGCCGTACCCAGTATCGATGTATCCACTGCCTGCAAAAACATCGGCACAGCGACGATCATAGGAATCAGTCGCGTCTGCCAGGAGAAAGACGCCAACTTTGTGTCCTGTTTTTTTGCCAGGGTTATTCTTTCGTCAATCATCGAATCATCTCGCGCTTTGCCATCTGACGCCTATAAATGTCGAGAATTTCGGGATCGTAGTTGCGGAAGAATCTCTGCCTGACGGGCTCTGTCATCGCTTCCATCTTTGCAATCTCTTTCGGCGAGAGGCTATAAACAATCATCCCGTGATGTTCCAGTGTTTCACTGTCCGCCTTCGCCTGTTCTCGAATCAGATCGCGCTCGTAGGACCCTGCTTCCACCGCCGCTTGTTGTAAAACATTTCGATCCCGGACCGACAACCTCAGCCATACCGCGGAATTGGCAACGACGGCAATTGCGCTATAGGAATGATTCGTTATCGTCACGGCCGATTGAACGTCATACAGGCGTCCGACCACGATTTGTGAGTAAAAATTGTCTTGAGCCTCCACTCGCCCCGACTCGAGAGCCTTATATAGATCGGAATACTGAATACCGACGACCTTGGCACCCAAAGCCTTAAACGTCTCGACGAATGCCGGTTCCGGAATTACACGAACCGTACGGTCCGTCAGATCATTGGCGTGTTTGAAAGACCGCCCCGACGTCGTGATCTGCCGGAATCCATTTTCCCACCATGCGAGACCGATCAGTCCATGGCCCTGGAGACCCGACATCAATTTCTTCCCGAAGGGACCGTCCAGCAGTTCATGGGCCTGGCTATCGCTGTGGACCACGTAGGGAAGGTCCATGATTTCGAACTCAGGTTCGACATGACGCAGTGCCGGCGTAACCAGCAGCATAAGATCTGGGGCACCAGGACCACCCTCTTGCAATGTCTTGATCTGATCTTCGGGCGATCCCGGAACCGTCGCCCCACTCACTGTCACGGCCAGGCGGCCGTTGGATCCTTCGTTCACGAGTTCCGCGAACTTGATCATGCCGCGCACCGTAGGTTGATCGGAGTTCAAGTGAGACCGATATTCCATGATCGTGAGCGTTTGGACAGGTTGAGCATGTGCCCATAGAGGCTGCGCAACCAAAAGCGTTCCGAACAATGCCCCGGTAACGTCATTGCAAATTTGGTTCAGTGACCAGCCTGATTTGAAACGCGCGAATCGCTTCATCATGTTTCCTGCATTCTTCAAGACGGTGAAGTGACGGTATAGATGCGTTGTGGACGGCACATCTATTCATTAATCGTTCCGACGACGGGGCCCGCGATCGTCATTGCCAAAGCGATGATCACAGCTCAAGTGAGCACCATATTCATAAAGACCCAAATGACGCACGAAGACGATCGTCGAAGTATCAGCATTACCGCCCTTCCGACCGAACAACCACGTTGAACTCCTTCTTCATGACTCACTCTTCGGCCCACGTCAATCGCGTTTCATCCCATCCCAAACCCAAACCGGCGTCGTTCTATTCCGAAAACGTTTGCGAAATATCCACCAGTGCCAGCAAGAGTGCATCGTTCAAGAGCAACTCTCCACGGGCCGAGGAACAATTCACGCGGATCAGGTAAGCCAAAAATTCAGCAAAACGATCATTACACTGATGGCCGCCATGACGCTGAGCGCCAGCGGCACCGCGATATCGAATAGCGGCAACGTACCGGGCATGACCTCAAGATATCCGACCATTGTTGGAGCCCGACATCTGCTATCGCACGGATATCAACTCGAACTTCACTCGCTTCGCTGAAATCCGGCATATATCAAAAAATTTTGCAGCAACGGCCTGACACAAGATAGTGGAAATGCGAAATACAACCTCGCTCACGTGAATCGATACATCCAAGGTGACTCATATGCCCCCTCTATCTTGCTTTCCTTTTATGTAGATAAAAAAGGCTACGTCACCTATGCAACGTAGCCAACCCTCACTCCAGTACATCAATTGAAAATTCTGTAAATCGGATTTTCTGACTTACGCGACGTCATGCTTGAAGATGTTCGGCAACTTCTTCCAGTCGGCGATACGACCGATGGTCGGCTTGAACGTCATCATCGGGAAGTAGTACTTGATGTACCACACCATCAGGATCAGATTCATGTACAGACAGCCGACGCCCATGTAGGGCGTCAACATCTTGTCGAACCGATGGTTCAACACGATCGCGTTGTACCAGACCACGAACGACACCGGCAGCAGCATCAGCAGGCCCACGGGTACGAAGCAGCCGGTAATCAGGCAAATACCGCCCAGGATTTCGCAAATCTTCACAATATGGAAGAAGTGCGTGTGAACCATCGTGACCAGCAGTTCGTTCGATGCGTGCAGCGTGCCGAACGGTTGCGGGAAGATCGGGGCGTGACCCGTAGCCACGAGCCAATAGCTTGTGCCGCTGACGCACATCCACCCGCCGAGATACAGGCGACAGAACAGGAGAATCACTTTGCCAACGAGTTGCGGCATCGTTTTCTGATCGTTATCCATTATCTACACTCTTTATTGGTTATTGCGCAGCCTTGACCGGTACTTCCACTTTCGCCGGAGCAGGGACGCTGGTCTGTGCGACACGATCGTGGCGGATGATCCAACCCGACCCGCTGATTTCGTAGATATCGACGACGTCTTGCGCAGACTGACCGCGCGCGGCTTCGATCGTTTGGAATACCGCGACGTCGTTACCTTCGACGATCAGTTTCTTCACCGTATGCGGGATCGGTTCGCCGTCCTGGTGATCGATCGTGTTGGGCGCCTTATCTACGGCATTCTCTGAAAAGTACGTCTTGTACGCATCGACACCCTTACCCTGTCCGTAAGCCTCGTTCATGAACTCCGTCACGATTTCATGCGGTAGCTTGCCGGTGCCAGCGTGCCAGTGCCAACGCGGGTCTGAGTGGAGTTGGTGAGCGATCTGGAGGATGAACAAGACGCCCAGAAGCGCGGTGATCACCCGTCCCTGCAAACTGTCGAGCCACGCGTCTATACGCGGCGCAGTGCTATTCGAGGAGAGATCCTCTTGGTTGACCAACATCCTGCCTCCTTTGAGAGCATTTTTATGAAAAGAGGAACACGTAGCCCGCATTTTTGTATGCAATTTAGCCTACTGAATTGTATGGTCGGCCGACGAATCATGTAAACGCCGGGAAAACCCCCAATGCTCAATCCAGCGCAACCTAGCGCGGCAGCGTCGCCGATCACAGCCTGAGCTGTAGCTCGTAGCCAAGAGGCACTCGCTTTGGCCACTAGCCAGCCAAGGCGTTGGCCGAACATGTGGGGAATGACCGAAACCGGTGATCCGGGTCGGCCTCGTGGGCAAGAGGCACGGTCCACTTACGTCGGGCAAGCGGCATGACACCGCTATCGGAAGTTCGGAGAGTGTGGAACGCCACGCTCCCCTTCTTCTGATATTTGCTTCGCTCTCCTACATGAATCAGATGCATAAGTCGTTCTTATGGATCATCCAGGGAATACCCTTTGGACACAACAGTTTTTAAATACCTACCATCCGGTAGGCATAATAGAATATTATTATGCATTCGTACCGTCGCCGCAGACTGCTCCCCAGTTGCAGGGTGGTCCGCACTCTACGAATAAATATCAAATACGTAGGAGATACTTGAATTGCGTAAACTGCTCATCAGCGGCGCTGTTGCCGCAGCATTCGCGCCTGCAGCGCACGCGCAGAACAGCGTGACCCTGTATGGCGTTGCCGATACGTTTGTCGGCTACTTCGCTAACTCGACCGGACAACACGCCATCAGCTTGAACAGTGGCGGTGCCGGTGGATCGCGCTGGGGCCTCCATGGCTATGAAGACCTCGGTGGCGGTCTTTCTGCAATTTTCACCCTTGAAAGCGGCTTCAACATCAACAACGGCACGTCCGGCCAAAGTGGCCGCCTGTTCGGTCGCCGCGCCTTTGTCGGCATCAACAGCGAGCTATACGGTCAACTGATCGCCGGTCGCCTGCAAACGATGGGTTACGATTGGGGCGGCACGTTCGATCCGATGTTGCTCGCACCGGGTTCGCCGCTCGGTTCGGTGGGGGGGGAAAGCCCTCGTCCGTGGCTGTACAACATGCTGCAAGACCCGGCACGCTCGGACAACTCGATTCAGTACTCGTCGCCCGAGTTCCACGGTTTGAGCAGCACCGCTACGTACTCGTGGGGTGACAACCAAGGCCTGCAAACTGCGCAGCATTTCCAGTTGGTCACCGTCCGTTATCAGAACGGTCCGCTGCTGACTGAATACGGTTTCGGCCACAGCCTGCAACCGTCTGCTGCCGTTGCTCGCAACACGTACGAAAACGTGCTCGGCATTCGTTACAACCTGAACTTCACGGAACTGTACGCTACGGGTCAGATCCGTACGAACGATCCTGGCCGAGTGGACAAGGGTTGGCAATTCGGTTTCACGGTGCCGACCGGCCCCGCTGGCACGATCCGCGTCTCGTATGGTGGCCTGAGCGATCAGAATATCGGTCCTGACGGCAAGCAGTTGACCACGAACAACTTCTACGGTAACTGGATCATCCGCTCGGCGGCTATTGGCTACACGTATTCGCTCTCGAAATCGACAATGCTCTATGGCTTCTACAAGAAACTGTGGAACAGGGGCATCGCGAACCAGGCAATCTATCCCCCGGGCGGTCTGGGTGCGCCGGCCGGCTTACACACCAACGTGACGGCAATTGGCTTGGGCATGGCAACCCGTTTCTAATGTCAAATGAACTGCCATAGAAATCCTCGACAGAAATGAGTGCTAGTGTTTCGGAGCAATCTTCCCAATGCGAGTGGGAGGTTGGCGATGAAGCGCAAGCACTATTCGGTAGAGCAGATCGTGGCCGCGCTCAAGCATGCCGAGTTGGGCATGCCGGTGGCAGACCTGATTCGGCAACCAGGTATCTCGAGCAGACGTGTTACAGTTGGAAAGAGCAGTACGCGGACCTGGAATCGAACCAGGTCCGCGTACTCAAGCGGTTGCAGAACGAGAATGTCCGGCGCAAGAAGCTGCTCGCTGAGCTCGGCCTGGACATGGTAATCCTGCGGGATATCGCGACAAACAAGTGGCTCCGCCCAAGCTGAAAAGGCAGGCCGTGAGCTACATCGTGGATCACTACGGTCTCAACACGCAGCGGGCGTACTGCTCGGCGCAACACGCGCGCGGCGCCTTCTACTTGCGTCAAGGATTCCCCAGACAGCGGTGCGCCATCGCATGCGCGAGATCGCACAGACCCGTGTGCGATACGGCTACCGGCGGGTGCACGTGCTGCTCAAACGCGAAGGCCGGTGCGTGGGCTGCGACTGGGTCTACCGGCTCAACGCTTAAGAACAGTTGCAAACTGCTTGGGCGACGCAGATTGTTCGTGTCGCGCCGCGAAGGGTGCATACCAAGGCGCCTCGATGAGGTCTCAAGTCTCGACTTCGTGACTGACCTGTTGGCAGACTGAACGCGCCTGCGGGCCCTGACGGTCGTGCACGTTTTCAGCCGCGAAGCGCTCGCCATCAAGTTGGAAAGCGCCTGCGAGCGGACGACGTCGTATCGGTGTTGAACCGGTTGGTAGCTCAACGTCGGGCGCCCCGCTTCATGTCGGCCGATAACGGTAGCGAGCTCTCCGGTCGTCTGCTCGACATGCGGGCGTATCACCACAAGGGTGCAGGTCGACTTCGGCCGCCCCGGCAAACCAACGGCAAACAGCTTCATTGAGACGTTCAATGGCTCATTCCGGGACGAACGCCTGAATCTGCACCGGTCCGAATCCCTGGTTGAAAGCAAACACTAGATTGAGGCTTGCCGCCGGGACTACAGTCAGACTCGGCCTCACATGGCGCTCAAGGATTTGACGTCGGGTGAATTCGTCCAGCAGTATAGCCTTCCCCCTATGGTCGAAGGCTCATGAAAGACCGGACACTAACGCTTTGGCGTGTCCTGGTCCAGAGCAGTTCACAGCCCTCTTTAGCCGCAGCTACAAAACTGTCCAATCCTGCCGGGTCGGATCAAAGGTAATTTTTGGGCATTCCTTGACCGTAGGTCTATCGCCAGCGGCCCAGCGCCCGCCTGCACTATTTCTCTATTCAAGTTGCCCTGCGAACTCGTCTCAGCACATGAGGCGACGAAAAAATTGTACAGCCTTCTCGATACCGGGACGATCAGTTGAACGATTCGTAATGGGGGATCATCCGACCATTGCGGATGTCGCCGCATGTTCCTGAATTGCACCTGCACCTGCACCTGCACCTCCACCTCAAAGGCAAGTATCCCTCGAACCTTATACGAACTTGCCGTATGGCTCAGACACGTCGCAGCCCTTCCGAAATTATTCCGATGCCTACTCCGGTCAGTTATTGACTGGTCGAAAACCAAAATGAAAAAAGCCCGGAGAGCTGCCTCCGGGCTTTTCAGAATAGCCACCACAGCAGCTTAGGCTTCGCCCCTGATCCTGTCGCGGATAAGCACGAAGATGAAAAGTAGCCATGAAATGCCGAGACCGAAGTAGTCGAAGTTGCGCAGCGGACGGTAGTCCGCCCAACCCCAACCCGTCGAGCCGTCGATGGCCAGCAGCGTCAGAGCGATACAGATGGCGATTGCGATCCAGGTATTCTTTTTCATGCAAATGCTCCTTAAGCCGTTTCCTTTACTTCGACAGACACGCCGACCAAGCTCGGGTTGGCGTTCATCAGGCCACCCTTACCCTTCAGGTTAAATCCCTTCCAACCGTCCCATAACCACATCGGATTCAGGCTCGGACGGAAGCATGCCGCCATGTAGCCGCTATACGCGAGCAGGAGCAAACCGTTCATCAGCAGTTCTTGCGGGCCCGAAAACAATTGACGCGGCGTCGCTGAAATGAACGTATTTAGCCAGAAAATAGTGACAGTGGTCGGCATTTCGAGAATCAGAGTCAGAAGAACAAAACGGTTCGTCAAAAGCAGGAAACCATAAATCGCCTCCATATATTTGACCCAGTGATACATACCAATTGCGTCGGCACCGGCCAGATACTCACCGGCGAGCCCCGGTACCATCGGCACGTAGCCGTCGATTACGAATCGAATGCCCGAGAAAAAAAGGTGTGCGCCGAAATAAAGCCGAAGCCACGTAATGACGTACTTCCAAGGGGAAGAATTTGCGCTTTGCATAGGAGAATATTTCCGAGAAGTTAATGCAGCACTGCGACGAAATATGCCTGTGGCAGGCATATCCCAAAGGGGGTGGTCCAGACCACCGCCTGAGAGCCCGTTAAACGATGCCTTTGCGACGATCGCGAATCAAAACGACGATGACGCAAATCCAGGGAATTGCTAGGCCGAACATATCGCGCGCGCGCAATTCCCGATATTCGGTATAGCCTAGTCCTGTGGATCCGAAGAATACCCAGCACGTCATGATCAAGCAGCAGACGAGGCCGATATAAAGATTCCGATTGCTTTTCATTTGCGCTCGCCCTTAAGCAACATCGCTCGCTTCTTCAACAGTAACTGCCGCTCTAGCACCTTCACTTAGCCTCAGGTGCTCCTTCCAGACATCGACCTTGAAGCCTTCCCATAGCGCGAGCGGCTTGTTGGGCTTAAACACACTTGCCATGTAACCGCCATACGCCAGCAAAATGAGGCCATTCATCAGCAGCTGATTCGGCCCCGAGAACAATTGGCGCGGCGTCCCAACGATAAATGTATTGATCCAGAAAATCGAGATCGATGTCGGAAACTCGAGAATTGCGCCGAGCAACACATATCGGTTCGTCAGCAGCAGGATACCGGCCAGCATTTCCATTGCCTTCACCGCATAGAACATATGAATGGCATCGAGTGCCTGCACGTATTGACCTGCGATACCGGGAATAAATGGAACCCAGCCTGTGGAGAGATAGCGGAAACCAGACCACAAAAGATCGGCACCGAAATAAACCCGAAGCCAGAGTACCGCATATTTCCACGGTGGAGAATTAAGTCCCTGCATCGAATATCTCCTCTATCAGCGCATGGTTATACAGCGCGGCAAAATCGAGTCCGCCCCCCGTGCTTCGAAATTACGCTTCGACAACCCGATGCTGCTGTCCGGGCGTATGAATCCTAACGAGCAACTCTTGATTCAATTCGAATCCGAATCCGACGCCTTCACTCGGATATGCAAAGCCGCCACTAAAACGCTGGCCACCGATAGCCAGGTCCTGATCGACGGGAATGTCGCCGCTGTTCCATGCCGCGTGAATCGCGAGCGGACCCATGCTCTCGCTCATGAACTGGCATGCCCAGTCGTTTGCGACCATGAGATGCGTGCTCGGCCCGGATTCGACGCCGGATCCGATCAGAGTGCTGCAAAAGACGGGAATGTCGTACATGCGACATGCGGCGAGGAATCGCTGTGCCTTGACCAGTCCGCCCACCTTTTGGATCTTGAGAACGACGCCATCGGCCGAACGGCGCTCTGCGATTTCACGCAGATCGCCCAACTCTTGTGCCCCCTCATCTGCGTATATCGGCGTGTTGATACGCTCACGCAGTCTGGCCAAGCTGTCGCGGTATTGATGCGCCAGTGGCTGTTCCATGAACGACAGGTCGTATTGATCGAGGCGTTTCATCGTCGTCAACGCCTGCTCGTAGTTCCATGAGCCATTCGCGTCCAAGGTGATCTTGGCATCCGGCCCGAGTGCCGCTCGCACTTCGCGGACCGTAGCCACGTCGTTGTCGAACGTATGACGGCCGACTTTGAGCTTAAACGCCGAGAAGCCATTACTTCGGACGTGGACCGCCAGCTCTGCGACCTTTTCGGGCTCACCCGCCGACAATACCCAACCGAGCGGAATCTTCTCGCGAGTGCGACCACCCAACAGGCTGTAGACTGGCACGCCCAGAGATTTTCCCTTCAGGTCATGCAGCGCACAGTCAACCAACGCCTTTGCCTGATTGTTGTCGCGTGCGAGTTGATCCATCATGCCAACGATTTTCTCGATATTGCTCGGATCTTCACCAAGCAAGATTCGCGGCGCGAAAATGTCGCAAATCATCGCCGTCATGGATGCCTGGCTTTCACCGCGGTACCAAGATGACGTGTCGCCCGATTCCGCATACCCGACGAGACCGTCATCGGTTGCAATAGCCAAAAGAAGCGTGTTCAGGCAGGTGATTGTCACATTCGGTAGCTTAATCGGCCTTTTCAGAGGCATCGAAATCGGGATGCACTCAACGCTTGTAATCTTCACTTGATTTCAACCTATAAGAACTCGTAGAAAGCGCGTCAGAAATGACGCCCCCAAGACGACTATCCGTTATTGAGCAACCGGCCGACGCAATGCACCGCAGACACGGATCAGCAGAATCACTGCCAATGCCACGGAGACCACGTAGCAGATCACGAACGAGGCGCCAAGTGCATTCGGACCGTCGAAGAATTTAGCGACGAGCGCCACCACTGTAGGGCCGAGTGCCAAACCGACGAGGTTCGTGATCAAGTAATAGATGGCAGTGATTTTGCCCATCATGTTTCCGGGCGTGAAGTTGGCATTCGTTGCACCGCCTGCCACCGCGAACATCGCAAACATGAACATCTGGATGAAGTAGAGGACGACGCCCACCCTCATCGTATGGACAAGAGGGAAGCATGCCGTTGCGACTGCCGCGATTGCCGTTGTGACCGCCGCCACTCGAACAGGGGCATCGACCATACCGCGCTGGCGCAGCCGGTCCGCGATACTGCCGCAGACCAGCAGACCGAGCGGGGAAGCGAGAAGTGCAACGCCGCCGATCGCCTTACCGATTTCCGGACGCGCAACATGTAGCGTGCGAGCGATGATTTCCGGAAGCCACGCCATCTGCGAACCAACGGCAATACCGTAAAGACAAATCGCTGCCCAGAGTTGAACGTACACGCCGCGATTCTTCCATACGAAGCACATGGTCTGCTTGTACGTCACATCGGAAGTATCGATCTGAAAGCGCCGGGCCGGCTCACGCAGCAGCCAAAGTAGAATCGCGAACGGAATCCCGATGATGCCCGGCACCAGCAGCACAAAGTGCCACGGTTTCATGCCGCCGACGATGGGTAGGCTATCGAATGCGCCTGCCGATGCTGCCTTCAACAGGACGGCACCGAGGGCCATGGACAAACCTGTACCCAACATCGGGCCAATATTGTAGATACCGAAAGCAACGCTACGACGATGCGGCGGAAATGCGTCACGAATCATCGACTGCGATCCGGGGGCAAGCGCCGATTCACCGACACCGAGACCAACACGCGTAAAGAACAACTGGAGATATGTCGTGCTTAGACCACACAACATCTGAACCACCGACCATGCCATGATCGCGCCGCCGAGGAGCGTCTTACGCTGGTACTTATCGACCAGTATGCCCATCGGAATGCTGAGCACGCTATACAGCAACATGAAAGAAAGGCCTAGCAACAGGCTGACCTGAAGATCGGAAATTCGGAGGTCTTCCTTGATCGGCCCGACAACGAGAGCCAGCGCCCCACGATCGATGAACGAGACGACGTACGTGGCCGTCAGGACAATCAGCATCCACCATGCACCTTTGGACGTCTCTGAATCTTTCACGTTTTCGGCCGGTGCCGACTTCGCTGGTACTTCCAATATCTCACTCACTACGGTGTCTCCTTCTTATTATCCGGATATCTCTTTAGCGATTTTCCTGCGCGTCACCGTCGGCGAGCGCAGTTCTTGCCGCGGTTACGCCAGACACTATGAACTCGGCGATATCGCCCATCGAGTTGTAATACGGACCCCATAGCGATCCACACTCCCCGATTGCATAAAGACCGCCAATGGGCTTGTTGTGGTGATCGAGAACACGCTGACCGGCGTCGTGTTTCGGACCGCCGTGAGTATTCAGATATGTCGGCAGCATCGGGCCGATCGCATAGTACGGGCCTTCATCATTGAGCGGCACGAGGAACGTTTCGCGACCGCAATCCTGATCGACGTTGTTGCGGCACTGATCGTTGTAGCGCTCCACTGTCTCGCGAAGTGCGGCCGGATCGAGGTGGCCTGCCTTGCACACGCCCTGGATTTCCGGCCACTGGCACTTCAACGCCAGTTCTTCGAGCGTATCGGCCCGGATGATCAGGCCTTCTTCGATTTCCTTGAGGTTGTCTTGCGACCACGGCGGCACGCGGGAATTCAGCGTCGTCATTGCCGCACCACCGGCACGGACTTTCTCATCGAAGATGTGGAATGCCGGCACGTTCGTGAATTCCGGAGTGCCCGGCGTCGTCACCAACCATGCATCGCGGTTTGCCAATCCGTGTTGAACCACTGACGTATCCACAGTTTCGTTATGGAAGCGCTTCGCCTGTCGGTTCACCCACAACAGGCTGCCACCATCCTTGAAGGCACCGTTTTTGTAGCCGAAGCCCGCGACCTTGTTCAGATCGTACGTCACGTAAACGTGGCCTTCCTTCGTCTTGATGCCCATGTTTAGCGGGCCCGCTACGGCGTTCATGTGCCAGAGTTGCGCGCCGACTTCCTGCGCCATACGAATGCCGTCACCGGTCAGATTAGGGCTACCAAGGAAGTAGATCGGGCAAGCAGTCAGGAACTGTTTGCACATGGCATCGTTGGCTTCGAAGCCGCCGCTGGCCAAGACTACTGCCTTGCGAGCACGAACCGCGATCGTCTTGCCGTTCTGCGCGGCTTCAACGCCGAGAATCCGCCTCGTCACCGGGTGCTGGACCAGTTTGGTGACGCGTGTATTGCACTGGACGCGCGCGCCCGCCTTCTCCGCTTGTGCGGAGATCGCATTCCAGAGGCCTGCACCGCCCGGTGCGGCCACGACGCTCATACCTTTGATGCTCTCGCCGCCCGGAGCGCCCGCGAACTCGGGAAAGAAACCCGGTGCCGAAAACGGTTGCGGGTTGTCCTTGAGCGGCAATTCGAGTTTGTGCTGCCACGCCGGTATGTTCTTGAGACTCGAAACGAAATGACGAAGAACGCTTTCATCTGTCTGGCCTGCGCACAGCCAGTTCAGATAATTAAACGACTCTTCTTCATCGACAGAGGTCATGATCAGACCACCAGCGACACAGACCGAGTTGCCACCGCCCTGCACGCCCTTCTCGAGAACGAGCACGTCGGCTCCCTGTTCAGCGGCTTCGAACGCAAATACCGCGCCTGCACCGCCGTAGCCGACAACAACCATATCGGCTTGCTCATCCCACCGGGGCTCGGTCCAGTTCAATTCCATTTTCGTCATTCCTCGTGACTCAGAAAACATACCAGCGCGGTTCGATCTGCTTAGGCTGCCGGTGCAGCAGCGGCTTGCTCAGCCTCTTCCGCCGTGCGAAGACCGTTGTAGATTTCGTTGTAACGCAGCACCGGTTGATCCATCACCAACATGATCATCTTGCGACCCGGCGTTTTCGAGATCGTCGCCTGCTGCGTTTCGATGATTGCCTTGTCTTCAGCGAATGCTGCTTCGGCGATCGCGAAAGCGTGATCGGTCAGATCGGCATGCTCGTGATCCGGACCGAAGTTGTAGAAGAACATCGACTCCCTATCGTTGATCGGCGTGATCATCTGGCATGTGCAACGGCGGAAGATCGGCTCTTCTGCGGGCTTACCATCGACGAGACGATCTTGAACGCCCGGTGCGTACGAATGGATCTTCAGGATGAAGACGCCCGGTACCAGAAACGTGCTGACCACGTTATCGTCGGAGGGGATTTCGCCGAAGTAAGGATTCGACGGACGGCCCAGGTGCCAGCGATCAGCAACGACGCCACGCTCGATCGTATCGATACCGCGTTTTGCTTCGCCTTCTTTCTGAATCTTGAGCGACACCTTGTTGTTGGCACCAAACGTCGCTTCATGAACATAAGGTGCGTGCGAAAGGTCGAGCAAGTTGTCGGCAACAATTTCCGCATTGCCCTTCCATATCTTCTTCGAGCATTTCATCGCGAAGACAGCGCTGTCCGGACCTTCGATCGGCGGAATCAGTGCGGGATCGGCCTTTGCAGCATCACCCATCCACACCCATGCGGCACCATGCTTTTCTTCGACCGGGTAGCTACGAACGCAGACCTTCGACGAGATACGATCGGTGCCCGGGATTTCGGTGCAGCGTCCATCCGCGGCGAATTTCAGGCCGTGATACATACAGCGCAGTTCGTCACCTTCCTTGCGGCCGACCGACAGCGGAACCAGGCGATGCGGACAAACATCTTCGAGTGCTACCAGCGTGCCGTCTTCCTTGCGATAGAGGGCCAGCGCCTCGTTCATCAGCGTGAACGGGACGATATCAGTAGCCGAGAACTCGCTCGACCATCCAACCATATACCAGCAGTTCCGGAGGAATTTCATTTTCAGTCTCCTGGGAGAGGGATTGAGAACGGATAAATCGAGAACAAGATGCGACACACAGACCTACCAGTCCGCGCATCCGGCTTCTTTGACTTATCCGAATCAGCATCTTATATAGTATTCAATTACGTATTCTTAGAATCTTATCGCGTTGCTGCCCGCGACATGACCCGGGATAACCCCTGAAATGTACAAAAACGGAGTTCCAGATTTTTTGGAACGCCGTTTATGCTCGCAACGTCGCTAGCTAAAGTAGACCCGTTCAGCTGTCGTATGGAGAACCTTGTGCTGATCTTCAGCCGACAGCGTGGACACGGAATCCTTAGCCAACTGCACCATGTCCTTGTACTCGCCTTTCGACTGAGCGATGTCTGAACCCCACATTACGCGGTCGGCACCGAACGAACGCACTACACGCTCGACGACCGGCGCGGAGGGCAGCTCGAGCGCCTTCAACTTGCCGAGGTTGATCATGGAATACAGCAGGAAGACGTTCGGAGTGTCCACGAACCTCAGCAGTGCCTCGTCCACACCGTAGTCCGGTCCCGGACCTTCGCCGACGATATTCGAGAAGTGATCGAGAATGACCGGCGTGTTTGGGAACTCCTTCACGACGTCCTGGAGTGCTTCGAGTGCCGCCAGACGATTCCAGCGGTAGAAGTGCAGACGCACCGAGCCGCCGAGATCCGTCACGGCTGCCCAGGCACGACGCGCTTCTCTCGATGCGAACCAGCTGCTATCCGCGCCCTTCTTCGGCTCCGTCAAACGGATGCCGACCGACTTGCGCTCGCCAACCCAGTATTTCACCGTTTCTTCGACGTTCGGTGCCAGTGCGTCGAGCATGCACAGCGAACGCAGACGAGTCGGGTTTCTTTGCGCCGAATCGACGACGTACTCGTTGTGGAAGCCGTAGAGGTGCGCACGTTGGACCGCGAGCGCCTTATCGATACCGGATGCGTCGAGCAGCTCGATCAAGCGCTCGGCCGTCACGGGGTTGTCAAATGCGTTTTCTTCGAGAACACCACTCAGCGGCGACGGCGGATACTTCTCTCGGTCGGTCGAAATCAGGTGTGCGTGGCTGTCGATCATGACGTTACCTTTATAAAATTTAGTGTGACCAGCAAAATGCGGCGCTATTTCCAAGGGTCCACGCACACGTGGATCGCACCTTGAATCCCCCGGCCTGCAGTGGCTAGAATCGCGTCGTGAACCTGCGACAGACCGAATGTGTGCGAGCACACTTCGTCGATCGGATAGCGACCCGAGCCTACATAGCGCAGTGCCAGTTCGACCGCTGCGTAGCTGCGGCCACGCGGTGCACGAACCGTCAGATAGCGCTTCTTGATCTCGCCGATGGGTACGTGCTGCTCCAAGCCGTTCAGGCTCAAATACGCGCCCTTTGCCGCCAACGCGATCGACTGCTTGACGATCTCGCCCTTCGGGTCGCCAGTCGTATCCACCACTACGTCCACGCCCCGGCCCTTGGTGATACGCATTACTTCGGCTTCGAGGTTCTGCGTTTCGACGTTGATTGCGTAGTCGGCGCCCAGGCGCAGCGATAGATCGAGACGGCTTTGATCGCGCGTCATGCCGGCCAGAATCACCGTATAAGAGCCTGCGGCCTTGGCCGCCAGCACGCAGCCCAAGCCCTGCTGGCCCGGCCCCCACACAAGTACGACCTTACCGGGACCTGCGCCGCCGTCGAGGCACGCCCACTGCACGCCATTGCCGAACGGCACCGCAAGCGTTGCGTGCGTTGCCGGCATGTCTTGAGGAATCTTGTGCATCACCGTGTTGAGCGGCAGATGCATATACTGCGCGTAGCCGCCCCACAGGTGCGGTGCCTTCTTGGCAGTGGACATACCGAAACGATCGGTATTCAGGCGGTCCTTCACATTGAAGAAGTCGACCTCCATACACAGACGAAAATCGCCCTTCATGCACCATTCGCAGTTCCAGCACGGAAGATATTCGTGGAGAGCAACGCGGTCGCCGGACTTGACGCCCCAACGCTTGGCCGCGACTTCGCCGACTTCATTGATGGTTCCGACGTTTTCGTGGCCCATGATGACCGGTACGTGACCGGCCTTACGGTACAACTCAGGATCGCTGCCGCCGACGCCGCTCGCTTCGATGCGCAGAATTCCGGTTTCAGGCTTGACGGTCGGATAATCAAATTCACGGATTTCCGTGGTTTCGACATCTGTCTTGACTGCGGCCAGTACCTTTTTCGTCATGTGTTTGTCTCCTGCTCGTTTCGATCTCAGAGTTTCCCAAATACGCGACGTGCGTTAGCACCAAAGATCGCGCCGAGATCCTCATCAGATAATCCGTTGAGTGCAATCCGGGTCAGTTTCAATGCATTGCCGTAGCCTTCGCGAGAGCTCACGACGGGGAAATCGGAACCCCACATGAGGCGATTCGCGCCGAATGCAGTGACCGCCTCGTGGACAAGCGGTGACGTCGCGTCCCCGAAGGGGCGGCCGAGATGCCATGTTTTCGGGTCGCGAGGCATCAATTCGCCGAGCCCAGGAACTTTGAGCATGACATTCGGAAAGGCCGCGAGTCTGAACACCTGGCGACGAATCGCCAGTTGCTCATCCGTCGTGACCGGCGTGCTATTGCCGCCCAAGTGTTCGAGGATCACCGTCGTCCCCGCCAACTTCGCAACCAGTTCGATAAACCCCGGCGCGGTGAATGCTTCGGCCGACCCGACACAACTGACGGGCAGTCCAGTTTCCTGAACTGCGCGCCACGCTTGCGGAAGACGACCATCCGGAAGACACCAGGAGGGGCGAAGCCGGATACCGGACACGCCTTCGCGTGCCAGGTTCTTGATCGTCATTGCAACGTCCGGCGCTTCGACATCAACCCAAGCCACGCTCGACAGACGGCCTGGATACCGCCTAACGCAGTCTTGCTGATATCGGTTATCCGTCTGTCCGATCATCTGAGTGAGAATGACCATATCAACACCATGTTCATTCATTTGATCGAGCAACGTCTCGACAGGCTCATACCAATGAGGCGAAACGTGCGCGTGACTATCGACGATCATCTGGACCTCAGGCTTTCAGAGTGACATCCGGATTGAGCGGCACTTCGTCCTTCCACGAACGGCTGTTCGAGAAAATTACCGTCGAAGCGTGAATCTGATTCCACGGAATCGAGTTCGTCAGCACGCTCGGCAGTTCGCCGCTGTCCGCGTAAGTACGAGCCGAGCGGATCATTTGACGACGCCACGCAACGACCGCGACGTCCGAGGTGCCGAGGTGTTCCTTCGTGCGGTCGAGGATACGGCCCTGCGTTTCGCTGACTGCGTGGTCCTGCGTCAGGATGCCCTTGATTCCCGACATAGACGACGTCTTCATGGCTTCGCGGTCCTGGTTGTACCAGTTGTCGATGTTGAGTTCCTTGCGGAAGTTTTGATCGACCCAGTGACCGCCTTCCTGAACGCGATATTCGATATCGACAGGCTGTGTTTCGTCGAAGAACCACTGGATGTGCCATGTCGATTCATCATCGCGTGGGACGAATGCATTGGCCATGCGACGGTTCTTGCGAACGCCGAAGCCATCGGGCGGAATCAGCGTGAAGAACGGCAGGATCACTTCCGTCACGCGGGCGTGCAATTTGCCTTCCTCACGGAAATTGCGGACACCGGCGTAGCGCAAGCCGTACAGCGTGTATTCGACCTCGATCTTCGGACGCAGATCGCGCTCGTGATCGTACTTGGCCGGCGCTGCCCACGGTTGTTCCCGGTGCAGGACCCCTGCGTGTGCGGAGTCGATCGTGCCTTCGACGGCTTGAGCGTAGTTGCAGTCTTCGAGCACCTTGAATGCGGCGACTTTTTCCGCCGGGTACGACAGGAAGTCGAAGTCGGGGAATTGCGGGACTTTCACCGGATCGCCCATGTAGGTCCAGATCACACCAGCGACTTCACGAGTCGGATATGCGACTGCCTTGATACGCGAGCACAGCTTCGAATTTTCCGGTTCGGTCGGCGTGTCCATGCACTGGCCGTCGACGGCGAACTTCCAGCCATGGTAGAGGCAACGCAGACCGCCTTCCGAGTTGTCGCCAAGTGCAAGCGATGCACGACGGTGCGGGCACTGCTCTTCGAGCAGGCCGACCTTGCCGTCGCTGTCGCGGAATGCGACGAGATCTTCGCCCATCAGACGCAGACGCACCGGCTTGCCGCCCGGTTCGCTGATTTCCGATGCCAGCATCGCCGGAATCCAGAATTGACGGATCATCTCGCCGTTCGGCGTGCCTTTACCAATCTGAGTCAGAACGTCGTTATCTTCGCGGGAAAGCATGGGTTTGCTCCTAAATTTCTTTATCTGTGAATATGGGTGGGAGATACGTGCTCTCTCACTAGCCTTAAACGAGTTCGACGGCCTTCACAAGTCGATCACGCGCGTCTACCGTGTTGCCGTCATTGCCAATGAAGTCGTGCGCTTCGACAATCAGCTTGCGCAGAGCAACAAGGTTCCGCACTTCCCGCGTGTTCGATCCCTGCCGTGCTGAGGCCGCAATATCGTTATCGAGCAGCCGCCAGACTTCATCCATCTCGGATTCGCGGTAAATCATCTGTTCGAAAGTGCTTGACTTCTCCACGCGCTCAATCAGTTCACGAAGCGTTTGCGGCAAGTAATCTTCGATCGTGTGAATATCATCCACGTTCATGGGTCATCCTTATTTCTTTGGACCGGGACCGAACTGCGAAGGCGGGAGGCCAAGCGCCTGGCGACCAAAGGCCGTCAACGACGAGTCCCACGTGAAAGCGAAGTGCTGCGCGGCGGAATTTACGTCGCGCCAGATACGTTGGAGGTCCGAAGCATTGTAAATACTGGTACCACCTGCGGCCTCGAACACACTGTTGGCCGCGCGACGAGCGGTTTGAGCCGAATAGGCCCAATCGCGCGGAATACGCGACCATTCGAGCGCCGTCAGCGATTGTGCGCTTTCTGCCGTGTCGATGCGGCGCGTGTCTTCGAGAATCAACGCATAAGCCGCGTCGAGATCTGCCGTAGCATGTGCCAGGCGTTCGATCGTTGCCGACTGTTCTGCCATCTGATCGGCCGGCATTGCCTGGAGACGGGGTGCCAAACCCTCGCCGAACGACCGGAGCGCTGAGCGCGCGATGCCCAGCGGAGCGCCGACGAGCGAGAACGGCGTGACGTTCTGGAACGGCATCCGGTAGATCGGGGCACGCATTGCGTCAGCGCCTTCGACGTTACCCGTCATCATGTCTTTGACCGACACCGAACGATGCTTCGGAATGAACGCCTCCGCAACCTTGATCGTGCGGCTACCGGTGCCACGTAGGCCAGCCGTGTGCCAGTCATCGACAATTTCGATTGCCGAGCGAGGGATCACGAAGAAGCGGGGTTCAGGCGGCCCGTCCAGACGCTGCACGGCGTTGCCGATGATGACCCATTGCACGTGATCGATACCCGAACAGAAGCGGCCCTCGCCGTTCACGAGTTTGTAGCCACCCTCAACTTCGGTAATCGTCCCGCCCAAGCGAAACACAGTCGCCGTCAGTGCGTGACCTTCGCCAAGTACGTCTTGCTGTGCCCGCAACGGGAACAGGTTCAACATCCAGCTATGGCCAGCCAGAACGCCGAACACCCAACCCGTCGAGCCACAGGCCGATGCGATTTCTGCCGTAACTTCGACGAGCGTCGTGAAGCCCAACTCGGAACCGCCAAACGACTTCGGTGTGATGATGTTGAAAAGACCTGAATCGCGCAGCGCGTCGATCGTTTCTTTTGGCACCACACGATCGCTTTCGGTCTGTTTGACGCGCGAACGAATCGCATCATGCAAACCACGGGCGATATCAAGGGCTTCCTCGCGGCTGTTAATACGGCTCAAGACATTCTCCTGGTGGAACTTGCTGCCGCGGAACGGAGCCCGGCGCGCAGAATAGTTTTGCTTCAAATATCGCTTAGTGTTCGTTGCGACCGTAACGACCTTCGACGTTCATACGTTCCTTGGCGTCGAGGAACCAGCGATAGTGGCCTCCCTTCGAGATTGGCGGCACATCTTCGGAGACGATGTACCAGCTCTCGCCATCGTTTTCCGTCGCATAAATTTCGCCCGTTGCAGTACCCGCGACGAGCATGATCTTGTCATCCCAATGATGCAGACCCATTCCCTCGATGTTGCCGATGATCTCCTCGGGCAGACCATTGCGCATATGCTCCCAGGTCACACCACCGTCGGCGCTCTTGAGTACAGTTGCGTTCGCCGACTTACGGACGTTCCAATCACGTGGTGCGTTGCCCGGTCCACCGAGATACAGCACGTTGTCGTTGCGTGGGTCGATGAACATGGCGTCGGGATAACCGATAAGGTCTTGACGCGTCATTAAGTGAACCCACGTTTCGCCAGCGTCTGCGCTGTAGTGCAGGCCTTCGCCGCCGCACATAAACATTTGCTTCGGATTCGACGGGCGAATCAGCACGCGGTGGTTGTCGTGATAGAACTTGTCGTGTTCCGATTCGTACGAACGCGGCTCGGTCCACGTCTTGCCGTCGTCGGTGGTCTTCAGAAGTGCGCCCTGCTCGATACAGACATAGAGCGTCTTCGGTTCGGCGGGGTGAAACGAAATGTTCTTGACGTGTGCAATATGCGGCGGCGGCGGGAACGTCCACTTGTCTTGGCCCGGCACCGTCATCATTTCGGGAATTTCGACCCACGAAGCACCCAGATCGTCGCTGCGATAGAGGGTGGACGGCTCGGTGCCCAGGAACAGGACGGTTTTCCCGTCCCGCTCCTGTTGCGCCATCGTATAGATATGCGTGCTGTTCAGGCCATTGCTGGCCGGTTCCCAAGTCACGCCCAGGTCCTTCGACACCACGAGACTGCCTTGGCCGTGTGCGCCCGCGAACAGCAGGCCGGCATTCGGAACGTAGAGCAATGCGCTCACGTGGCGATCTTCCAGCGTCTTGCGCGTGAGCTTCCACGAGGCACTAGTGTCTGCACGCTCGAACACCAGCATGCCGCGAATCGTAGCAACCAGCAGCGTGGTTGCCGCGCCATCACCGTGCGTAACGGTTCCACCGTTGGTGGTCAGAACTGCGATCATTTCTCCTCCTAGGGGAATACCCCATGTGATGTCGCCTGTTTGACTCCGAAGAGTCTTTGACTTTTTTTTGCCTAGGCCAAATAATATGCAAAAAAGAATTACACGTCAAACGACGGAAGGAAACTTTCGATGATTGGTGATTGCGATGCAACAAGTCTGGTAACCAGGGAAGAGTGATGTGTACTTCTTGCGCACCATTTGCAGCGTTCCGCGCGTTTTACGATTTTGGAGGTGACATGACTGAACTTAATGAAGTGATGACTCTGCGCTTGACAGCAAGTCAATATTTGGCGCGCAACACGCTGGCTCTGACGTTTGAAGATCCCGAGGGCGAGCGTCTGCCCGCCGCCGACGCGGGTTCCCACGTCGCATTGATCCTGCCGAACGGATTGACGCGTCAGTACTCTCTGCTTGAGTCCAGCGATAGCCTAATGCAGCGTTCGTACGTGATCGGCGTAAAACTTGACCCACAGTCGCGGGGTGGTTCCCGCTACATTCACGAAACGATGCGTGTCGGTGACCTTGTGCAGGTCGAAACCCCGCGCAATAACTTCCCGCTCGACGAAGACGCTGAGCACACTGTTCTGGTTGCCGGTGGTATCGGAATCACGCCGATTCTGTGTATGGCTCGCCGCCTGAAGGAAATCGGAAAATCGCCGCGTATCTACTATTCGTGCCGTGACCGTGTTGATGTCGCCTACGCCGATGAATTGAAGACGTTCGAAGGTTCGGTCGTTCACGTCGATGCGGAGGTCGGCACCTTCCTCGATATTGCAGACGTCGTAAAGCAGGAGCCGGCGTCGGCCCATTTCTACTGCTGCGGTCCTGGCCCGATGCTCGAAGCATTCGAAAAGGCCTGCTTGACATTGCCTCCGGAACAGGTCCACGTCGAGTACTTCAGTGCCAAACACGAAGCCGCACTCGATGGCAACTTCGTCGTTGAACTGCGTAAGAGCGGCAAGACGCTGACTGTCCCGCAGGGTAAGACGATTCTCAGCGTCGTGCGTGAAGCCGGTGTGCCGATATCGTATTCGTGCGAAGAAGGCGTATGCGGCGCATGTGAAGTCCGCGTGCTGGACGGTGAGCCCGATCACCGCGACGCCATTCTGTCGGAGCCCGAAAAGGCATCGAACAAGACGATGATCATCTGCTGTTCTGGCTGCAAGGGCGATCGCCTCGTCCTCGATCTGTAGGAAACACCAGAGTGCCCACGCCCACCCATCATCTCACGTTAATTTAGGAGACAAGTAAGTGATTATCGATTGCCACGGTCACGTCAGCGCACCCGCAGAATTGTGGGTCTACAAGGCACACATTTTGTCTCATCGCGGCGAGCACGGCCGGAAGATGCCGGAAGTGTCCGACGAAGAAATCCTGCACTACGCCAACAAGAAGGAAATGGCACCGGTCGGCCACCTCGACATGCTCGACCGGGTCGGCACGAACGTCCAGTTGATGTCGCCGCGTCCCTTCCAGATGATGCACAACCAGAAGCCGGGCAAACTCGTGCACTGGTTCACGGAGGAAACCAACAACATCATCTCCCGCACGGTCAAGCTGCTGCCGAAGCGTTTCATCGGTATCGGCGGCCTGCCGCAAGTGTCGGGCGACCCGATCGAAGTCGTGCTGCCGGAACTCGAGCGCTGCATCAAGGAACTCGGCTTCAAGGGCGTGCTGCTGAATCCGGACCCGTTCGAAAACAGCGGTGTCGAGGCCCCGGGGCTAGGCGACCGTTACTGGTATCCGCTGTACGAAAAGCTGTGTGAGCTCGACGTACCGGCGCACATCCACGCTACTGGCTCGCACTCGGCACGTTCGCCGTACACCGTTCACTTCGTCAACGAAGAAACGATCGCGGTGTTCAACCTCGTCAATTCGAACGTCTTCAAGGACTTCCCAACTCTGAAGATCATGGTGTCGCACGGCGGTGGTTCCATCCCCTATCAGATCGGCCGTTTCCAGTCGGGCGCTTCGCGCGCCGGCCGTAACTTCCTCGACGGCATGCGTAACCTGTACTACGACACCGTGCTCTATTCGGAAGAATCACTGCGTCTCCTGATCAAGACGGTTGGCGCCGACCGCTGCATGTTCGGTGCTGAGTGCCCAGGCGTGGGTTCAGCTATCAACCCGGACACCGGCCGAACATTCGACGACATCAAGCCGTACATCGAAAGCTTCGACTGGCTCTCGCAGGCAGACAAGGATGCGATCTTCTTCGGCAACGCTCGTGACTTCTTCAAGCTCAACCTTGCGGATTACGAATAATCCCGACGCCCATAGGACTCTAAATCATGGCAAAAATCGTATTGGGTATGGGAACGTCGCATGGCCCCATGCTCATCACGCCACCTGAGACCTGGGGCGCTCGCGTGCCTGACGATCGACTGAGCAAGCATGAGTTCGAGGGCCGGGAATGGGCCTTCGATGAACTCGTCGAATATCGGCGTAGCGAAAACCTCGCGGATCAGATCACGCTCGAAAAGTGGACCGAGCGACATGCTCAGTGTCGGGCGGCTATCGAGGAAATGGCGCGCGTGCTTGCTGAAGCCAAACCTGACGTCGTTGTCATTGTGGGCAACGATCAGATGGAAATCTTCACCACGGATTGCATTCCCGCATTTGGCGTCATGCACGGCCCGACGATCGTGAACAACATGATCAGTCACGAGAAACTGATGCAAATGCCCCCGGGCGTGCGTCATTCGATGCCGGGTTACAAGCCGGAATCTGCCACGCATGAAGGCGTTCCAGAACTTGCGAAGCACATCATCAAAAGCGCGATCGCCGACAACTTCGACGTGGCCGCTCTTAGCCGCTTGTCGGAATCGGAAACACCGCATGCGTACGGGTTCGTGTTCCGCCAGTTGATGAAAGACCAGGTCGTTCCGACCGTGCCGGTGTTCGTCAATACGTTCTATCCGCCGAATCAGCCGACAGTCGCACGCTGCCACGCTTTCGGTGCATCGATTGCTTGCGCAATCGAATCATGGGATTCGGACGCACGCGTGGCTGTCATCGCTTCCGGTGGCCTGACGCACTTTGTCATCGACGAGCGCGTTGACAATCTGATACTCGGTGCGATGAAGAAGCACGATCTCACGCCGGTATTCGCATTGGGCGAAGAAATCTTTCAAGCGGGCACCTCGGAAATCAAGAACTGGATTCCCGTCGCCGGCATGATGGACAAGCTTGGCTTCGACATGACGGTGGTCGACTACGTGCCCTGCTACCGCAGCGAAGCCGGTACTGGCAACGCGATGGGCTTTGTGTACTGGAAGCCGCAGGCCGAATAAGGAATATTCAAATATATGGCAACTAAAGACGAATACATCCATCGCCTTCGTCGGCTGGACTGCTGTGCGGTCTCGGACGCACTCGACAAACTCGGCTTGTCCGGCGTTGTAAGCGGGGTCGCCCAAGCCTCAGGCACGACGCGCATCGCCGGTCGCGTGATCACGATGAAACTCGGTGTTGGTGATCCGCCTCCGGGGCCGCCGCGTCATCTGGGCACCACCGCTATCGAACTCGGCGGCTGCGACGATGTGATCGTTGTCGAGCAGCGTACCGGTATTGAAGCTGGTTCGTGGGGCGGCATTCTCTCGCTGGGTGCCAAGGTTCGCGGTATCGCCGGCGTGATCGCTGACGGTCCGGTTCGTGACATCGATGAATCGCGCGAGATGGGACTGCCGGTGTTCGCAAACAAGTTCACTGCCCTCACCGCACGTGGTCGTATCGTCGAAAAGGGCGTGAACGTCCCGGTTGTAGTCTTCGGAACCGCAGTGGAAGCCGGCGACTACGTGATCGCCGATAGCAGCGCCGTGATCTTCATCGGCCGGGAAAACATCGCCGAGGTGATCGAGACTGCTGAGTCGATCGTCGCGCGCGAAGCCTTGATGGCCAAGGCAGTATTGGCGGGCACGCCGATCCATGAAGTCATGGGCGGCAACTACGAACTTATGCTTAAGGATTGACCATGTCGGAAATCAAACGAGACAGGAACGTTTCGCGCGCGGCGAAACTCGAAACGGCGACCCTGAGCGACGCACTGGACCGCGTGGGCTTGAACGGCCAGTGCTACAAGATCAAGCCGCGTGATTCGTCCTTCCGGATGGCCGGACGGGCATTCACGATTCTCTACGGCCCGGCCGCGTCGCCCGCAGGCACCGTGGGTGATTTCATCGACGACGTTCCGCCCGGCTCGGTTATCGTCCTCGACAACGGTGGTCGAGAAGACGCAACGGTTTGGGGTGACATCCTGACCGAGATCGCACATCGCCGTGGTATAGCTGGTACCGTGATCGACGGCATCAACCGCGACGTACATCTGTGCCTGTCGCTCGGCTACCCGGTTTTCTCCAAGGACAACTGGATGCGAACGGGCAAGGACCGCGTTCAGGTCGAAGCCACCAACGTACCGGTGAATATCGGTAACGTGCGCGTTGCTCCGGGTGATCTCCTGTGCGGTGACGCTGACGGCGTGATCTCGATCCCGAAGGAACACGAAGAGCGCGTGCTTGCTGCTGCTGAGGAAATCGATGCCGCCGAGAAGGCGATTCGTGAGGCTGTTGCAACAGGTATGCGGCTGGACGAGGCTCGCAAGCAGTTCAAGTACCACCAACTGCAAACGCGCCGCGTCGGAGAAGAGGCATGACGGGACCGATATTCAATCGTCTCGCGACCACGCGACGCGATATCCAGCGACCGGACATCACTCTGCTTAACGCCGCTGCAAAGCTGCCGGCAGCAACCCTTCACGAGGCTGCCGGAAAGATCGGAGTGCTGCCCTATGCAATTAAACCTGTCGCTCCCGGATTCAAGATTTGCGGCCCCGCTGTGACCGTCCATTCGCCCGGCGGTGATAACCTCTGGCTTCACCGTGCGATTTACTCCGCACAAGCAGGTGATGTTTTAGTCGTCTCTGTAAGCGAAGCGTATGAACATGGATACTGGGGCGAGATCATGTCAACGGCCGCCAAAGTTCGCGGGCTTGCCGGTCTGGTCATTAACGGCTGTGTTCGCGATCAGCGACTGTTGTCCGAGATCGGGTTTCCTGTTTTCGCTCGCGGACTTTGTATCCGTGGCACGGGAAAGGATTTCGGTGCCAGAGGTTGGATCAACGCTCCGACTCGATTCGACGACGTGACCGTAAATGCGGGTGACCTGATCATTGGTGACGAAGATGGTGTTGTATGCATCCCGCGCGAGCGAATCGCCGAGGTGATCACTGCATCGGAAGCACGTGAAGCATCGGAAGCACAGCAGATGAAGCGACTAGAGGCGGGCGAGAGCACGCTCAGCATCTTCGGTTGGGACCAGTAAGCCGGCTGAGACTTGCGGGTCCATCGGATGAGGTGGTGTCCGTAAAGATCACTACCCCATCCATTTTTTCCTAGTTCTTCCGATTAGGAAGGTAAATTGAGCATAGAAGAATCTGAATTCAAACGCGCCATGCGCTGCTTGACCGGGCACGTATGTTTGATCACGACTGGTTCTGACACGGACGGCCCGCTTGCCGGCATGACGGCAACCGCTGTGACGTCTGTTAGTGCGGTGCCCCCTATTCTGCTGGTCTGTATCAATCGTTCGAACTCCTCTGTGGCGCACGTGCAGGCCACTGGCAAGTTTGTCGTCAACGTTCTCGCGCGCAGTGAGCAGGAATTGGCTCAGCGTTTCTCGCGACCGATTTCGCCTCAAGAAAAGTTTCAGGCAGGGGCGTGGAATCGTATTAAGACAGGCGCCCCGGCTTTGGCCAGTGCTATGGTCAATTTCGATTGCAGCGTCGAACGCATTATTGAGATCGGTACGCACGACGTGATTTTTGGTCATGTCGAAGGCACCGCCATTAATGGCCACGCAATGACGCCACTGCTGTATTCCCAAGGCTCCTACGGCGAATTTCAAACGAATAAGGCCGTCGATTTCCATGATTTGCTGTGGATCTCCAACTGGGGGTCCGATCAATTTAGCAAGTTCTGAAGGAGGTTCGGCCCGGATCTTACCGCACGCGATATAAGGCGCGGTTATGCTAATAAATGACGAAGAATTGGATCTGCATCAGGTTATTAGAAAAGGCGTTTCGGTATGGCCTTCGGTCTTTGTGCTCCCGCGGTGACCGGAGGCATGCACAAAGCAGAGTTACGACCGGCGGTGTTTTCGATGAGCTGTCGACCAGCGCGTTGATTGAGAACGCGCGTCGGTCGCGTGGGCAACGCCGATATCGGTGACGTCCGCTTCGGCCATTGGCACGAATTCAACTTCGACGACTTCTTGATCGCCGGCATCGATCCTGCAACGGGCATCGCAGGCGATATGCTGACTTCCGCACTGGTTCGTTCGGCTCCGATCTCGTCGCCTACCCCGGTTATTCCAGCGGGGGTCCGCTCGTGCTGATTACCAATGCACAGGCATCCTCAACGGCATGGAGGCCACCGATTGGTATCCGGCCGGCGACAAGCGCATGAGCAATGCTATCAAGTTCATGAGCGATGAATGCGGCCGATTCTCTGGCGGCGTCATGTCGACATTGATCAACGCCGACCACCTCGGTCTGGCTAACCTGACCGTGGGCTGGCACTGGCTACGATCTGACGCCAGCAGTGAGCGTCCGTGTGGCGCAAACGCAGGAATATGGCAATATCCTGCTGCAGAACGTTCGCGTAAATCAAGCCGCTGTGGGTCACGTACGCACCGTCGAGGCGCAAGAGGGTCTATCTGATCAGTGTGTACCAGAATACGACTGGCGCGTATGCTGTTGAAATCAGTAACATCATTTCCAGCGGCAAGCCTCAGAGCCTAGCCGAACTCGGACTGCTGACGTCGTTCTAACGAGGGCTGTCCATGAAAAAAGGTCACCTTTAGGTCTCCTTGTTCGTTCTATTCTCGAGCCGCAAGCACCCGCATCAACCCCTCGAGGACCACCATTCGCCCTTTCTCATAAGTCGCGAGTAGCAATCCCCGATCCTTGCTCTCTAAAGCCTTCACCAGCCTTGCTTCGATATTGGCACTCCGATGTTGCGGATGCGCTGAGATATCAGCAGCCAGTGCCCGATAACGATCGGTGAGTCGCATCAATCGTAGGACTTCCCGCTTGATCACCTTATTTGGCGAGAGGTCGAAAATCTTGTCGTGAAGCTCACGGTGTAATTCAATCCAGCCCTCACGATTACCCGCTTGAATGAATTCTTCAAGCTTGGCGAGTAAGACCTTGAATTCCCTAATCTGCGCGGCTGTCGGCCATTCGACCGTCATGAGTACCTCTGCTTCGAGGAGCTGGCGCATCCGATACAGTTGTCGGGCCTCATCGCTTGACAGCTGAGCGACGAAAAATCCGCGATTCGGATCGTGTTCGATGATGCCTTCCGCCGCTAGCAGTTTCAACGCCTCACGCACCGGCACACGACTGATGCCGAAACGTTCAGCGAGGTCCGACTGTCGAAGCTGAAAGCCGGGGGCGAGCGTTCCCCTATTGATCAGTTTTCGCGTCTCTGACGCGACCTGAGCTGGAAAATCAATGCCATCCAGTTCCGGGAGGGTGGTGGCGGGCGTTCGGCTTTGCGTCAGGATCGTATTCATTTTCGCATTATATCTCGAAATTTTTGACCGATGAAATCTACCGTGGATGCTACGGGAGCTCACCTGGCTTTCCCTTGACGTCTCCGCATTCTCTATTCGTTTTCTTTCAAAATCTCCGGTGAATCATGCGATCGTGTATCAACCCGTCGATCGCGCCGTCTATCAAGAAAATCATTACGACCCGCAAGAGCGTGGACAATCTTCCTCTGTAGCGTGCGAATATGAATCTCTTCGAGTTTGGTGTCTTCGCGCAGACTGATCATGCTATGCCGGGCTGTTCTGGTTCAGTAGGCGGTTCAATCGACTTTCCCGGTTCGGGTATCAAAAAAAACAAAAGCCCGCTCCATGCGGGCTTTTGTTTGTTGCTATTTGGATTCAGATCAGTACACGAAGCCGGGCATCACTTCGCTAGCAGTCGGGACGTCCTTGATTTCGGGGATACGCGCCGAACCGAAGACCACCAACGGACGCATCTGACCATTCTTGATGTACGGGGCTGCGACCTCGTATGGAACCGGGATCACTTGCACCTTCGCTTTCATCAAGCCTTCGATTTCTGACGCTGTGTCTTTGTAGGACAACTTGACCATGCGAACGCCGTTCCGCTTTTGCAATGTGGTCATCGCGGTCAGGTCACGCGCACCGTCATCCGTCGTACCGAAGGTGTAGCAATCCGGATTGTCTTTCAGGCGGCTAATCAGATCCGCGTAGTCCTTGATGTCGGTTCCGGACACGCCTTTGCCTATTTCAGCGACGAGGACAACACCCGTGGGCGCAGGAACCGGCGCATCCGCTGCCGGTTTAGCCGCAGGAGCCGGTACTGGTTTAGCAGGTGTACCCGCCAGGGCGACACCGGAGATCAGTGCGTCTGCTGCGAGGACGGCCGAGAGGAAGAGTTTCCGGATGGGTTTCAAGATCGATTGTCTCCACGTATTCGAAATGACGCTTGAAAGGCGGGCCTGTTCGCCCTGTCACGAATGTAATACAGTTTTGTATTACATGTCAATCTTCGTTGCCGTTGCGTGTTATCATCCAGGGGCTCGTTGAGCCTTCCATGCTGTTCATGATTTATCTTCAGTCGTACGATATATTTCAGACCGTGTATTGCTAGAGCGGCGAATGAGTTGAGTATCGTTAGACAGGTACGCGCCAGAACTGAAGTTGTTCTCACGGCGGCGGCCGAACTCGTGGCCGGCAATGAGTACCTAAGTCAGCATCCCGAGAAACGGTCAGAATCGCTCGAACAAACGGAAACCAGCGTGGCTCAACTGACGGCCCTCGTCGAGGAAGCGACGGAAGCTGCGCATGACGTTCACTCGGAAGCCGACCGCCTGCAGACGTTGATCGGAACTTCAAGATCCCACGCTCCAAATGATCTGGTACGACCAAGGACGGCTTCTTAGCGTGGCGCCGGAAAACGCCACTTCTCCAGCGGCGTTAATGAGCAACTGTCTTACCTGTCAAGCCGTGTGGATGGACTCATCAAAGGCTTTCCTGTTTTAGCGATGGTGTTGAGGTTAACCAGCAGGTTTTGCATGCATGCAAGCAGAACAACCTTGTTCGGCTTACCGGTCGCGACGAGCCGCTGATAAAAGGTGCCGATCACGAGTCTCGGTTGAAGGGCACTACCTCGATCAATGCAATGACCTCACGCCGCGTCAAGTTGCCAAGTTCCGGCACGTCAGCAATCAGCCTGGCGACGGTCGCTGGATTGGCTCCGCGGACATTGGATAGGAGGTCCACGAGACTGGCGCAGTGCGCCTGGACGTGCTTTGCCAGGGCTGCTTCAACAGCCTTGAGCTGTTATCGAGGAGCGGTAACGATCACGCGTCGAATGCTCATCAACGGGCTTTTAGGCTCGTGATGCTTATCAGGCTGCGTGAGCGCCGTCCGTAAGCAGAAAGATACAGGTCGGTTACCCGGCCCAAGCGGCCCGATCGCCGTACGCTGTTCGGACCGTTTCCTCGTGGGCTATCTGCGAGGCGGCGTCGCGACCGCCCATACGCTTCGCGGCCGTCAATGCCCGAACAGCGGACACTACTTGCTTCATAGCCCGCGCCCGGCAAGCACGGCCAGAATCGACTGGTTTATTTTTTCTCGCTCAAGTTCGTAGGCTCGCATAACTTTTTCACGCTCGCGCGTGCGAATTGCAGTCATGAGCCGGTGTTCGAGGTGCGCCTTCGGACGTTCGCCCGGTCGATGCACTTCGGTCGCCAGTGCGCGATACCGGTCGGTCAGTCGAATCAAGCGCAGGGCCTCGCGGCGTACAATCTTGTCGGGTGAAAGATCAAAGAGCAGCCCGTAGAATGCGTAGTATTCTTCGAGCCATTCGGCGCGCTGATGGCTTCCCAAGTACTCGTCGAGCTTGGCAAGCATTCCATTGAGCTCGACCGTTTGAGTGCGATCGGGCCACTCTATCGATTGAAACAGATCGCGTTCTACCAAAAAGCGGTAGCGGTAAAGCTGCGCCGCCTCATC
Organism: Paraburkholderia sp. HP33-1; assembly: GCF_021390595.1. NCBI lineage: Bacteria > Pseudomonadati > Pseudomonadota > Betaproteobacteria > Burkholderiales > Burkholderiaceae > Paraburkholderia > Paraburkholderia sp. HP33-1. The sequence continues at coordinate 77,145 of NZ_JAJEJR010000004.1, forward strand.
CGACGATAGCGGCCCCACGAAAAAACCCCGGTTGGGGTCATGCACGATCACGCCCCACGCTGCGAGCAGATTCAATGCCTCGCGTACAGGCACCCGACTGACACCGAAGCGTTCCGCCAGTTCCGACTGACGCATTTGGTGCCCTGGCGACAGGACACCTCTGTTAATCAGCTTGCGCACCTCATCAGCAATCTGCGCCGGAAGATCGATATCATTGAGTTCGATTTTGCTCACGTGTGTAATCGTATGGTTCGCCGTTTCCGACACTGTTCGTGGGTTCCGTCAGTTCGAATTCCGACCATATTGTATGCGATCCTCGAACCCATCCCTTAAAGCGGTGCGCGTGTCGAATCCGCGAGGTAGTGGACACAAAAAGCCTGTCGGATTCCCCGATCCGCAGATTTTTCACGATTCACCTAAGAGCGCCTACGCCACGTGGGCACCGCCGGGACCTAGAATTCCACGGACCGATTCGAAGCGATAGAAAGCCGAAATAAAAACTACTGAAATAGATCGGAAACGCAACGCCGGCCGCCCCGGTGTCGTCGCCGACCGCGAGAGGTGCACGGCGATGCGGATTGAACGACTGCACGCGCCACATTTTGCCAATGCTCACAGAGTCGATGTCCGAGCGTGGAGCCGCTCCGCTTGGACATCGCGAGATTGCGCCCACGCATGCGTGTCCAACTGGTTCACTGTCCAAAAAGCGCAGGTTGAGCGCAGGTTAATGGCCGCAGCCATGCGGCCAGTGGGCGGCTTGACCGAGCAACCAGCACTTTGCGGTTGAACAAGTATCGTCAGGTACGACCATCCCGTGTGACACGACCGGCCCGGCAATCTGGCGACCGTCAGCTTCGGACTGCGCTATGAAGAAAACCGAGGATCGTTCCGGTACTGGAGACCAACGTGACACCCAAAAGCGCGGACAGGCACACTCGCAGATACAACCGAGACTGCCGGAACCGTCGTCTATTTGTCGCCGGCGTCACGGTCGCTGTATGGCCGGCTGGCTCCATCGCAACTCGCGGGGCATCTCGGAAGCCATGCAACGGAAGGCCTCGGCGCACCACCCGAGCGTGCCGCGAGTTCAAGTTTTCTTCAAAAATGCGATACTCGATGCGGTTGTAATGATAAGTTTTCTTATCATAAGATGTATGTTTATGACGTAAACTCTGCAGCATGAAAACGCGCCAGTCCTCCCTGCCCGCCCCGGCTTTCCACTCCGAACCGCCGGCCTTTCCCGATGCCGACGAGCTCGCCATGCTGCGCGCGTGGTATGCGGGGCTCGCGGTGCGGCAAGCCGCCGAACGCTACCTGCCTTCAGCGCCCGGTGAAGGGACCTCCGCACGGGGCGTGCTTGGGCGTATCCGGCGAAGACTCATTGCCATCGCCCGCGCCGCATGTCGCGACGATCTGGTGACGCTGCTCGGGCATCCACCAGAGGAGCGCGAACGCCACGCGAAGGCGGTGGCGCACGCCATCGACACCCTGCGCATGGCTCGCGCACCTGAGCCACAGATCGCCGACGACATCGCGCAGTGGTTCACGCCACGCGCCGTGCGCGTGCTGCGCGCCCACGGCATCACCACGCTGGCCGATCTGACCGTACGCATTCCGCGCCGGCGCCAGTGGTGGAAGGCCGTCCCCGGGCTCGGTGCGGCGAGCGCCCGCGCGATCGAGGCGTTCTTCGCCGCGTGGCCCGCGTTGACGGAAAAGGCGCGCGCCCTGATCGTGGCGAGCCAGCGCAATGACATCGTGCCGTGGGAATCGATCCGGCTGCCGCACGAGGTTGACGGCACGACGGGCACCTTCCGCGCGCCGCGCGAGACCTGCACGCTCGACGCTTCCAACGACTACGAGGCCGTACAGACCTGGCTTGCGCTGCACGAGTCGCCAGCCACGCAGCGCACCTACCGCAAGGAGGCCGAGCGCCTGATCCTGTGGGCGATTGTCGAGCGCGACCGCGCGCTTTCATCGCTGACGACCGAAGACGCGATCGCCTACCGCGCGTTTCTCCGCCATCCTTCGCCACGCGGACGCTGGGTCGGCCCGGTGCGTCCGCGAACCTCGCCCGACTGGCGTCCGTTCAATGGCAGCCTCTCGGCGCGCTCGGTTGCGCATGCGCTGTCGATCCTGGGCGCCCTCTTCCGCTGGCTCATTGAACAGCGCTACGTGCTCGCCAACCCGTTTTCCGGCGTGAAGGTCCGCGACGCCACCGGCACCGGTGTGCTGGATGTCTCGCACGCGTTCACCGAAGGCGAATGGGCGCTGGTACGCACGATTGCTGACGGGCTCGAATGGTCACACGGCTGGTCGGTGCCCGCCGCGCAGCGACTGCGCTTCCTGCTCGACTTTGGCTATGCCACGGGCCTGCGCGCGAGCGAACTCGTCGGCGCGACGCTTGGGCACGTCGAGACAGACGCCCGCGGCGATCACTGGCTGCGTGTCACTGGCAAGGGCAAAAAGCTCGCTCGCGTGGCGCTTCCGCCGCTCGCGTGGGAGGCGCTCGCGCGTTACCTGGCCGAACGCGGCCAGCCGGTCCTGCCCGTACGGTGGCAGCCCGGGACGCCAGTCATTGGCAGCCTCGAGACCGACAGCGGTGCGGCGATCAGTAGCGTGCGGCTCTGGGGCGTGCTCAGGCGGTTCTTCCTGCTGGCCGCGAGCTCGATCGAGGCTGATCACGCTCCCCTCGCGGAGAAGCTGTGCCGCGCGAGCCCGCACTGGATGCGGCACACGCACGCGACCCATGCGCTCGGTCGCGGTGCCGAACTCACGACGGTGCGCGACAACCTGCGGCACGCGTCGGTATCGACAACGTCGATCTATCTGCACAGCGACGAGGTGAAGCGGGCGCGCCAGATCGGCGACGCGTTTGGCAGCCGCAAATGAGCGGCCGCGCGGACCACGCGAACGACGGGTGCCTGTCACCGAATCGACTATCGCGTAGCCATGCCGACATGCCAGAAGCTGCATCGCTTGCGTAATAATCCTGACGCGCGTGAGCGCGCTGCTCTCCTGACCACCATGGATACCGTGTTGACTTTGACCCCGTGTGCTCGCCAGCCGTCGCGGCGTGGCGTTCAGCCTCGTCCGTCCGAACGGCACGGTCGAATGCCAGATCACGATCGCAGCACTGGAAGCGCATTTCTTGCTGGAACCCCGGGCCACTGATGCCCGGATCCTGAAGATATTCCGGGACGGCCGGCCGCATCCGGGCGCAAGTTGCTTGCCCATCCGGCCGTCAATCTCGAACTGACCCCTGACGTTTTCACGCTCGCCCCCGATACACGCACCCCACCCGTTCTCAAGTTGCTCGGCAGACCGGAGAGGCGTTACGTTTTCGCAGGCCACGGGTCGACATGCTGTGGACTAGCGCTCTCGTCGCGATACCGGCACGCTTTGTGATTTCCGTTGCGCGATGCCGCTCTCCCCGGTCTACTGGCGACATATCCGCTTCGCAAGAATCAGTGCAATCCGGCTTCGCGATAGTCGCCGCAAGCAGCTTATCGCGCGTCTTTTGCCGTCCTTTTTCCCGAAAGCGCGGAACATAGCGCCCGGTCCGCGTCGTCACCCATAGCACAATCCTTCGACGCCAACCAGGCGGCATGATGAAGCGAGACGCGCTCAATGTCTGTTATGGCGTCTCCATCAAGAGTCCACCCTAATGGTGCTGAAGTCAGCCCTCTTTCCACTCTCTTCGCCTTGTCGGCGTCCGACTCTCCCGCCGGGCCTTGTTTTTGCAATATTTCGAAGAGAATTGGAGATGACAGCGACCAGCGAACGAGATGTCCCTCAGGAAGCCGTTTTGCCAGCGTCTCGACATTGTATCCCGCGCGTCCCGCGCGTGCGTTCTCAAAGATGCTTCCCGCTGCGAACAGCGTGCCTAAAGCCGAACCTGATTTAAAGCGATTCCCTTCAACGGTCGGAAGGTCCGCTTCCGGATTACTGGAAACGTAAACGACATAAATCCGCTCCATTCGGACCCCTGCCCGTACGAGTTCGTCGACCAGATAGGACAGGGCGTCGGCACCGGAATTGTCAATGTATCCGCCATCTGCGACAGCTACCGGAAAACCACGTGCACCACACACATCAGCGTTCATCAAAGGCCTCGGCGACCAGACACCGTCGTCCGAGCAGGCGACACCTACGGTACTAACGATCGGAAACCTGGCGCTGTCCAATACCGCTGCAGCAAGTGGCTTCTGTTCATCCAGCAGGTGCTCACCGGGAAAGACACCGCCTGCGCTGGAGTTGACCGCAACCTTTCCATCAGACGCCGACGATGCATTGAGCAGCAGAAGAGGAAGATGGCCCGGCTGGGAATTCAGCGTCGCTACGCTGTCGTCAAAGGGGTTCCTGCTTGACTGAGTGCGCTCCCTTGAACGTAGTGAACCATATGCTTGCGACCAAAGATCGACCAGCAGGGAATCACGACTGTTGGCGTCCGTGCCATTCCAGATCAGCGATTTCAGTAGATCCCATGCAAAGTATCGACTCGCCACAGGAGATACAAAATCGTTCTCGAAAAACGGCCTCATCCTGGCGACGGCTTCGCTCCCCGGCACTTGTGCCTGCCGTGCAGATACACCAAGACCATCCTTGAGTGAAGATTCCCACAGGGCCGCTCCAAGACTGCCCCCAGAAACGGCACTGATTGCAAACACCCGGTCGCCAAAATGCCCATTAGTGATGGCGTCGGCGGCCGCTAGGCTATCTGCAACATGTGCCGCGGCCCTAATTCCTCCCCCGGCCGCAGCGATCAATAAGACGGGGGCGTCGGCGTACGTGTCTGCGCGATGGCTCTCCCAGGCTGTGATGAAGGGCGAAAGCGAGCGCCTTTCAAAAAAACTGCGGTCTTTATGGCCGCTAGCCGCTGCGCGTGCGCCGTCCGCAGCGAAATCGAGGTCGGGACCTAGTTGGCTCAGTGTTCGGAGGCCCACCACGACCGATAGTATGGCCACGGCTATCAAAGCAACCTTCACGAAAAGGACGCGACGAAGCGACACGACCGAAAGCAGCACCCCGCCCGCTGCGACGGGCATAATGAGCGCCACGAGCCGTGCGTGCCAACCCTGTAGTCCAAGGACAGCGACCAGAATGAAGGCAGGCCAAGCGTAGGCCAGCAATCTTTTCGTGCGATTCGTACTTCGCGGGAGCTGTCGACGTTCCCTTTGAACAGGCGAAAGTCGAAGCAGCACGAACCCAATTGCGGCGGGCCACAACCAGAGAAACAGCGTTAGAAAAAACATAGCGCCGGAGGCCGTCTCGTCCGTTGGCAACACTAGGTGCAGCCGTTGACCGAACGGCCCCACAACCCCAGAAGCCCACGCCACCATGACGGCGACCAGCGAGGATGCGGTCCTTCTAGCGACGAATCGCTCGTAGTAATACGCAGCCAACGGCACCATTACCATGGCGATTGAGAGCAACGGGCTGTTGCGCTTTCCAGTGTAGGCCGATGCAAGTACCCATATGAAGCAAACCAGAAGCGACCCAGGCGACTTCCCTGGCAAAACCGACGTCATCGCAAGGAATATAAATACAACTACAAAGGCGCCGACAGAGGACGCGTCAATCAACGTCACATTCCTCTCTGTCGCGAATGGCAGCAACCCAAGGGCAGACCACATGATGGTACATCCCACCATACCCACCATCCGCGCGACATTTTCACTTTCAATGAGCCACTTCCTGCGCAATTGGGGAGACACATCGAAAGAACGCAAGTCCCGCCTTACGCTTCGACGCAGTGGACGAAGCTCTGCCTGAAAGTGACGCCAAGAGACGATCGCGAAAAGCGTGTTTACTCCGGCCCACCCGAGCACCTGAATCAAGTCGCGTCGATATCCGGACTGCAATGTCCCGGGGTACAAGGCATGGAACAGCCGCCTAGACAAAGCTACAGACTGTCCTGGAATGGACAACACGCCATAAATTGCGAGCGTGACCACGCCGATTGGTACAAGTGCACACAACGCCCGTACGACCGCGATACGAGAAGGGCGGAAGAATATGCGCTGAAGTCCTGTCAGGACGTCATTGACCGAGCCAGACAGGGTAAAAAGCAGAGGCGCGGCCAACAACATAAACGGTACGTGAATCGTCCACTCTGGCATTAGTTGAAGCCAGGTCAGGAACCACTCCACGGATTTCCATAGAGGATCAAAAAGCAATTTTGACACGTCAAGTATTTATCCAAGGGCTAAAAATCGTATCCACATCAACCTCGTAATCACGAACGAACGGCGCATTGAAGCTCAATCCGCAACTCCTACGAATCCGTGGTTCGAGGGCATTTTGATTTTCAACGCACCGATATTCAGATGCGTTGGGTTATTACAGGAAGAAGCCGCACTCTTTCAGAGTGTGTGGGTCGATATCGGAGGGGTTCTTACAATAATCATCGCCTTGTCGGCAAGCCTGCTCATATCGATTGCCAACGTCTAACGTCAACCCAAGAATGCAGTGGCAGACGTCTAACGCCGCGAGAGAAAGAGGTTTGAGGCTTCAGCGATTAACTCAGAGAGGGCCAACCGCATCCCCGCACCAACGCTTGATATCCGCGTAGCCCGTCTCCTGAGTCCGCCAGTTGAGATCCTCCGCTTGGCGCGAAAGCAGCTGATTGACTGCCGCTTCACCCAACAGATGGATATACGACTGAACCTGACACTTTACGCTCGCGCGCAAATGCATTATCGGCAGCGTGGCTCAAAGCTTTACCGTCCCCTTCCGCCGAGCTCCCTGATCACCGTGGCCTCAAATCGCACGCGCAATTTGCGCATAGCCTTGTCTGGAACGACAACCTACAGGAGGTCGCGCACTTGCGTTTGCTATCCATCGAACTTCCAAGACGCGGCGTCCTTCTGGAGGCGGCCGCGAACGTCACCTGATGTGCAGGGTAGTAAGTCGCACTGTGCACCGCTGCGTAATGGGCCGGATGCGCAGGGTTGAGGGCGAGGTTGACGGTTTTTACGCCGTAAGATTTTCTACCACCCATGATCACGTCACCCACTGGAATCAACAGCGATTTACCACGCGACGCAGGGGCGTCCCTCGACCCGATCTCGTCGAACCAGGCGTCGGCGCGCACGATCGCATACTTCACGCCATCGACGATGACATATGTCTCTATGCTGCCAAGCTGGTAGATGTTGTCCTTGACGTCGATTGCCACAAAGGACACTTCCTCGGCCAATACCGACGCTAGTGTGTGGGCAGATCAAATCAGCGGCATACCGCCGCCGTTTCGAGAAATCCGTACGCGTGCCTTATCCGGACCTGTCGCAGCATCACTGGATCGCCCAGCGTTGCGGCGCCTCGATCGCGCCCGCGTCGGAGGGAGAATCGCCGAGGTCGCCCGAATACTTCAGCTCTACGGCATCTTCGCCTGCCGAGACGCGACGATAAATTTTTGCGCGTGCGCAGCAACGGCGGCCTTCATCGAGAGGCAAAACATCGGTGTGAAACTCCTCGTAGTCGAATTGCATGGTTGCCTCTGAAAAGGTGTGCTGCTCATCACGCTGGATAGGCCGCAGCCACGCGGATGCGTCTGGACCTATGTTTTCGAGCTAGTTTCGGTAGTCAAAGGCGCGACAAATGAAAAAATCCACCTTCGTCAGCCTGGGATTCGACCTCATCGAAGGCAAAACGGGCGACGGCTTGCTAACCGATGCCGACAATACCGATAGCGTGACTGGCGCCCGGTATGGGGATACCCAGTTCCCGCCCGGACCATGACAACGTCATGTCGCTGAACGAAGTCCAGCGGTGCAAACTGGCGAGTCCCTTCAACGAGCGCTTACTCGGCGCTCACAGAAGTGAGGCAGCATACGCGTCCTCGCTCGCCGCGAAGTCCATCGGGTGACGTTCGATGTTGACCCGGATCCCAGCCCACACCTGGCAGGTTTGGACCTGTCAGTCCATACGCGCGAGGTTATGAAGGAGCGAATCTTTTACTCCTGCGTAACGCGAGGCCGTTCAGTCAGTCAGCCCCGCCGGTAAGCTTCTAGATGCCCGCAATGTTGAAATGAATCGGCAGCGTCACGAAACGGATCAGTGGGAGTCAAATGCATTGGCAGGCTCCCGGAAACGCTCACCTTCATGTCGAACTCGCCGCCTAGCCGCACCGTCGCGCTGCAGCCCGCCCCGCTGGAAACGCTCGCGATTCTCACGGCGCTCGACGGCCGCGCGCAGATTGCCGTAGCGAATGATCTCGAGGCGATCTGCGCGTGGCTCGCGCGCCTTGCCAACAAACCGGCGACCTTCGACAGCGACGGCAGGGAGGCCGAACGGCTGCTGCTCTGGTCGCTCGTGCAGTTCGGCAAGGCGCTGTCGCCGGACTGCCCGCGCATCACCCGCTATCTCGAGCCGGCGTTGTGGCAGGAGGTTAAGGATCACATCCCGTCAATGCCGCAGAAAACCCAGCGAGACCACGCGGACTTTTACCGCGTGCGATGGCTCCTCACCCTGCTGTATCTGGGCCGCCTACGCGTCGGCGAGGTCGGCGGCAATATTATGGGCCAGTTCTTCGTGCGGCGCTATGCGGATAGCACGATGCGCTGGTGGCTGACCGTACACGGCGAGGACGATAGGGAACGCCTAGTGCCGGCAACCCGCGAACTGACGACGGAACTCTCACGCGACCGGCAATCGTTGGGGACGACCGCCCTGCCCTCGCCCAGCGAGGCTATGCCGCTCGTGCTCCCGATCGGCAACACAACAGAGCCGCAACGGAAGAAAACGGAAGGCCTGTCGCTAAGGCCGTTGACGCGGGCGATCGTCACGGAGTTGTCTGCGGGCGCGGCATCTCCGCTGCGTGAACGCGGTGAAGCGTGCGCGGCATCCGCCGACCTGTTTGAGCAGGCCTCGGAGCACTGGCTGCGGCACTGCGCCCGGTCGCGCATGGCCGATCGACAGGTGGACATCGGGCCCGTGCGCGATAACCTCGGCCACGCGTCGCTGACGACGAGCCTGCATCTGCACGTCGACGGCGATCGCCGGCACTCTGAGACCGACGAAAAGCACTGCATCGACGGGCGAGACCCGTGAGGTTGTCGGGCATGAATTCCGTCGCACGGGGCTGGATCCAAAATAACGCTACGGTTCGCAAACCGCACCGCCTTTGCAAGAATCCTTGTATCGCGTGTTGTGCGTGGCCACCCCTGCCCTGCCATGGAAACCCTTGAACTCGACCGCAGGAGCTCGCGAATCGCCGCGGCGTCGCGTTTGGTCTTGTACGTCAGCACAATACCGTTGAATGCCTGATCACAATCGCGGCGCTGGAAGCGTATTTCTGGCTTGAACCCTGGGCCAGTGACGCGCGGATCCTGAAGATATTCCGGGACGGATACGGCCGCATCCGGGAGATGGCAGAGCCCAAGTCGCTTGCCCATCCGGCGACGCATCTTGAGCTGACAGCCGACGATTTCGCGCGACTGTGAGCAGATGATGCGAAGCGTTGCCTGCCGCGGTTTGGCGCCTGGGGGCAAACGGTGTTGGTCCCGGCAAATTGCACCGTCCCGATGTCACCGGTTCAAGTCGGCGATCATCGATGCGCGAAGCGCACCGGGATGCTCTGTTATCGGGTCGTCGGCGAACGGGCCGCCGCGGCGACGGCATCAGTGGGTTACTGTTCCCTTCATGTGTGTTTCCGCTCACGAAACCCCGTGAATCGCAGGTCAGCATCCCCCTCCCGTCACAATGAAGCGAAAGGCAGCGAGCGAGACTCGAGCGAACGCTTTCCAGACGAAAGAGAATCGAGGTCGGAGTCGATCTGTCGGAGACGCGTGAGGAGTGCCGCTGCGGTTCTGCAAGCCGGTTTGTGGCGGAGCGGACCGGAGTCGCTTGCGTGACTGACCGTTAGTTGCACCCAATCACCTATATTGGCTCATTGAATATCCGCGACGGCGGCGATATGCTTCGCCGCTGAACGGATCCGCGTCAATAAACTCGGTACGGAATGAAGGGCAACACAATGCGACTGCGACGTATCACAGCACGGCGATCACCGGTGCACGGCAAGGGGTTGTTTGCATTGCGGCCGATCGCCGCTGGCGAGCGACTGATCGAATACAAGGGCGAAGTCACAACCTGGCGTCGTGCGTCCGCTCGCCAGCAATCGGCTGCCGGACATACCTTCGTGTTCGGCCTGACCAGCGGACGCGTGATCGATGGCAGCCGCGGCGGGAACGGTGCCCGTTTCCTCAACCATGCCTGCATGCCCAACTGCGAAGCCATTGAGGTCGGCGACCGGGTGTTCATTTACGCGCTCGTCGCCGTCGCTGCGGGTGAGGAACTGTTCATCGACTACGGCCTTACCGTCGACGACGAGGTCACCGAAGAGGTGCGCGCCCAGTACTCATGTCGTTGTGGCACTTCGGCGTGCAGGCAGTCGATGCTAAGCGCAGGTCAGCCATAGCGACCGTGGCCTTTCCGCTTCCTTTGCAGTCTGCTTCGATACCCGCTTCGTCATACGCGCTCGTCTGGCGTTGCGCTGCGGCTGATGCGGAGAGCACCAACTAATGCCGATTGTCGGACTCACAGCCACTGGACGTGCCGTAAAAGCTTCAACGGCAGGTACCGGAGGCAGTCCGGTCATCGGGGGCCGCTCCAACAAATGACACGTCTGCCCGAACGCGCTGGCACGGAGGTACGCCCTGCAAAGGGCTATTGCTCATCTTCGTCGACCGCGAGTAAGACACGATTTCGTAAAGACTGTTGTGCTCTCCGAAGGGTGTTCCAGCAGATCGCGCAACAACCGAGTTTGAGGAACGCTTCGTCCACGTCAACGCGACATTCGAAGCGAATTCCAGACCAAAAATAATCTATCCCTGCACCGTGATTGCATTTGGTCGAGTGTCGCTTCGAGATAGTCCGTCGATAACAGTCACACCCCACGCACCTTGCGGTGTCTGACCTGTCACTTCGATGTTGCACTTTACTAGTGAATCATTTGACACGACCTCGGTTGCAGATATTTGGTCGGAGCCTTTGACAAACTTTACGGCTTTTACGGTATTTAGATTATCCCCTGTGACACTCACGTTGTACTGTCCGGGTGTCGACACCGACAGCGGCTTGTCCGACGTAACACTGCGGACGATGGGCGGCATCTTCGCACCATCAGATACCGCACCCACGGCGCCGGACTTTGATCCAAAATAAAAGCTTGACACAGCGGTGACCAAAGTTCCAACAAGAACGAGCAGTTGCTTGGCGAAATCGCCACTCGTTTGATTAGAAGGGTCTCGATAGGTGACTTTGTACTTCCCCGCATCCATCGTTACAACTATATCGGTCATGCTTTTGTTATTGATTAAAAACTCGGTTTTCTGTTGTTCGTTCAATTCTCCAATCGAACGAGCCTCGCCGAGATTTAAGCTTTCAAATAGGAAAACTGACAGGATCGCGAACAGTACTACAAGGGACAGCGCAATTACGGCTCGAACTGAACCCTCAGGCAGCGCTAGTGCTTGCGATTTGTCGGATAGTCCAAAGGTGCCGAATGCAAGCGAAACAAGCGCCAAGGTCGCAAGTAAGACGACGACACCTGAAATCGCAAGTACCGGCAACCTCACCTCGAGCCCAGAACTTTCCCACAAACGAGCGACGGCCGCAATGCAACCCAGAAGGAGTGCGACGGCTATTAAAACGGTCAGCAATGTAAAAACCAGTTGTTTTGTCATGATCCACCCAACATATTTACAAGTAAAAAAACATCTTCAATGGAATTTGCATCTCCGCTTAATTCTTCTTGGACGATAACTCGTAGTAGAAGTAACTACGACTCAAGGTCACATCGAAATATGCTCAATGGCTTTGAAATATAGTCTCCAGCCTGCAGCAATCCGAGAAATATAATCTACGAGTGTGGGGCAGCGCACATCATCTGGACCTTAGATCAGGTCGAATAGTTTTGAGCGATGCGCGTTTGTAGCACTTCTCAAGTTCGAGGATAGCGAACAAATCGAAGTGTCCGGCAAGGAGAAAGGCACCCGGATGGATCTTTTCGGGTAGCCGCCAAGTTGTTGGTCGCCCTCCCACTAATCGTTGCTAGTGCCTCAAGTTTGGCCGCGAGTTCATCGGCCTCTTCTTTGGCCGCATGTTCTTCCAGCCAAGCCGCATGAGTCCAGCAGCTTCGAGCTCATCCGAAGTTGTCGCGAGTTGTAGTTGGTTTGTTCGTCGGTCCAGTAACAGATTGGGGAAACAGCACCGCCACCTGAATCTAGCGCGGTTATACGGATCAACATGTGTAGGCGGGAATTGAAATAAATAGAATTTCGAACGAACAGTGCGAGTTGTGCCGATCGAACCGGCGGCGAGAAGTGGGCATACAACTCCTTGAAAGATCGGTTTTGCGTCGGAGGATGGATCGACCTTTCATCGGCACTAGTACCTCTATTTTTTACGGAAGTGTGCATGTAGAGCAACCTCACCGAGAATTCACTGGACCTTTTCAATGACTGTCACGGGTGTCGTATGAAGTGTCTAACAATTCTGCTAATACTACTACTGGGTGGTTGCGCCGCAAACGTCACCCACGAATTGGAGAACGCCAATTCATCTGGACTACGCTATTACGAAAGCGCTCCATACTTGCTGGTCTATTCTGACGGAAAGGGTGGCTTGGTTTGGCAAGTGATCTTCCTGCCAGATCAAAGCCACGTCATGGTAGCCAGTCCAGAAATATGGGGTGGCCGCACTCAAATGGCGCTCAAATTCCAGAATGGCATTCTCACGACAGCGACAACTGTCGGCGACACTACCGTTGTGTCGAAAGCCATCCTCGCTGCCGTGCAGAGCGCATTGCCGCTGATTGCCAAGGCTGCGCTTGAGGGGCCACCCGAAAGTTTGTTCCCGGCACCGTCGATCTACAAAATCGTCGTAAAAGACGACATCATCAGTTTCCTCGGCGGCCGAGGGGATAAAGACATAGCGGTGCCTCTCAACACTGGAGCGGGCCAATGAGACAACATGCGAACGGCCGGTTTAGAACGCTGATGATTCTGTTGTCCAGCGGTTCGTTAATTGCTGGTTGCGCCAACATCGACGTAAAGAAGGTTGACGGTGATCTATCTGCCGTGAAGGGGCAGCGATACTATCTCCCCAAACCAGCTATCCAAGTCGTGCCGCAAACGAATGGTACCGTGGCGGTTAGTATTCTCTATTTGCCCGACAAGTCACACAGCTACGCCATCGACGCGAAATCATGGTTAAGCGCGTACAGTTTGCAAGTCCTGTCAAACCCGGACGGGACGCTCTCCGGCGTGTACTATCAAGGCGACACAACGGCGGTATCACAGCAGGCTGCAACTACAGCGGGGAGTTTGGCCACCCAGTCTGCAAATTTTTCGCTTGGCAAGGCTGAGGCGCAACAGTCCAATATCACTGCAGCACAGACGGCCGTGGACACTGCCCAGGCGGCCGCTGACGCTGCCAATGCTGCTTTGGCTAGCGACAAGAACTCTGTTGCCTCGAATCCAAACAGCGTCAGCTCTACAGCAATTGCGGCAGATGAGTCTGCTGCCGCGCAGGCGGCTGCCAAACTGGCGGTTGCCAAGCAGGTGTTACAACGGGCAAGTAGCCAAGTTCCGCTGCCCGGTAGCACAACTTTGACTCCAAGTGCCGTCGCGACCACAGATGCGGCTCCCACGCCCGACACAACATTCAGTGGTGGTACTTGGGCCGCGTCGACGTCGGTATCCCTGCCCAATCCCCACCCGGCGATGCTCTACGTACTGAATGATACGATCGATCCAGCCACAAAAAAGGAAGCCGTTTCATTGAAATCGGCAGTCGCAGTGTTCGATGCGACCGGCAATCCGGTGGGCAAAGACGGCAATCTCATTTCCAGTCTTCCTGATTTTCCTGTCGCCTATAGTGGCCTTGGATCGCCCACGGTGATTGCACCGACCGATCCGTTTCCTGCCAAGGACCATCAAATCACTCTGCAGCTTAGCCGGGCCATTGTAGGTATTATCAACCCGCGAGTACTTACTGGCACACCGGAAAAAATCGTCACTCTTGCAACCGATCCGAAGGTAATGCAAGACTATCAGACGCTGCAGATTGACACGACTGGTCTGAAAGCAGGTACTTATAAATTCGCATTTTCGGCGAATTATCGTCTAACCAACAATAAGGACAACACTCGTTTGGTAAACCTCAGTACAACATTCATCTTGCAATAGTCGAGGTGATTCTTGATCACGATCTTTCCCGCAGATGTGAATCTTACGCCTGATCTGCCACATGTATCTGGGTTGGATTATCAGGGGGTTCCGATTGAGACTTACTTCAGCCAGTCTGCACCCGCTTTGCAGCTTAGCGTAGATTGGAGTTTTCGCAACCAGGCTTCATCCATTCTCGCGGACAGCGGTTTGGACATGGCGCACCTGGAGCAAGCTCTTGAGCTAATTCTCCCTCACGGTGCGGGAACCTCGGCCGGATTGTTGCTTTGTGATAGTCTCATAGACGATCCAGTACTGGGTCTCGATCCTAACCAATACGGGTTCATGTTCGACCTAGAAGGCGATACAAACACAGAACTGCAACCGCGAAGGGGTTGTGCAATTTTTTTATCGGCGATACAGGCGCGGTCGGGGGACTTAAGCCCAGCTGATATGCAAGAGTTTATTGCCTTCACGGCGATACATGAACTTGGTCACCTCTTCAATCTGTGGCATTCGGCAGACAGTTCGTCCACTTTCATGACCCCGCACCCTGACCCGGAACAGATCCCGAGCCACGCGCTAGGAAATACTTTTGAAGAGATTCACGAGGATTATCTAAAGTTCGTCAATGATCCCTCTGAGAGTCAGTTCGTTCTACCAGGTGGATCGAACTTCGGAGATCGTATATCGGGCTTTCCGTCAGGCACAGACCCAGCCGACAGCCTAGAGAGCCCGGCGGATCGACTCAACTTGCAAATCCACGTTTCCCACGAGACATGCTATTCCTGCGAGCCTATTGAACTGTTTGTCACTGCCAGTGTGGCGGACCCCGTACATCAGCTGGTGACATTGGACGAGTTCCACCCCAGTTACCCACGCTTTGAAATCTGGATTACGAATCCCGCTGGCGAGCGTCGACGGCATCGCCCGACTCATCTGTACTGTCGCCCCGGTCCTTCAATAGCGATCCGGCAAGCAGAAGCCATTCACCGCGAGATATGGCTAGGAGGCAGCTCGCGCGCACCAACCTTCCGAGCCCCTGGCATTTATGAACTTGAAGTATGGCTAAAAGGTGGTGCTGCTTCTGTAGCCACGTCTAACCGGGTTCAAGTGGAGGTGCTACCGGCCGAACCCCGAGATCGCAGGTGGCAGGAAATGAAAGGCTTGCTCGCAATACCTTCCTTGCGCAACACGCTGAGATATCGCCGGCTCACTTCGCGCTCAGCCTACGAGGCACTATCGCGAATGAACGAGGTTAGAGAAAATTCGGCAACAGGACGCGCGATCAACTATGCCTTGGGAGTGGCGCTTCAAAAGGCTGGCAAATCTTCACGCTCAAACGAACGTGCTCTTGCGCTTCAAAAGCAAGGCATCCTTTATCTTCAACAGGCGCTATTAGGTGAAACGCACGAAGGCCGTCGCGCACGTATCGATCGCATGGTGCGGGAGACAAAAAAAGGTAAGATCAAGTAGGCCACGATGCGATAGTCGTGGACCGCCGGACGCTAAGCGTTCGCGCATCCAAAGCTTATGTTCGGATGAATAGACGCACTTGCGACTGCCTGCATACGGCCGATACGGTTGAAAGACTCTGCCCAGAGGTCCTCCATGACGTACCTGCCCATGGTAAGACGGGATGCTGTGGGCCATCCCAACTTCACGGGACGGCTCTCGCACCGCCCGATTAGCCTTTAGAGTGGCAGCACGACCAGCATATGGGTCGAAGCCCAAAAAGTGGGCCGCCAAATCCTCAACGTCGAAGAACATGAACTCGAGACCGACCAGTCGTCCTGATTCGAGTCAGCGGTTCTGGACGCGCGGGGAACTCACGGGACAATGTGCGAACGTTCAGCAACCACTAGGTGATCGAGCGCTCCAGACAGCTAGCTGGGGTGAATCCCGTGCGGCACAAACCGTTCGAGCCATTTCTGCCCATAGCTCGCTTCGTGCTTTCTCCCAGTCGACCGCGCCGCATCTTTGCCGCCAAGCAAGATTGGCTTCGTTTGTTTCGCAGGCCTTGAGCTCGTTCTACCTCTTCGTTTGGTACCACGTCCATTCACGGTCGAGGACCAACTTCTCCGCGACCGTCAAACGCGCACCTACCGGCTTCCCGGGAGGTGCAGACGAAAACTTGGACTACCTGGACGTAGTTCATGTACTCGTACGAAGACCGCGTTCGAGCGGTCCGGCTCTACATAAAATTAGGAAAGCGCATCGCGGCGACCATTCGTCAACTCGGATACCCGACGAAGAACTCTCTGAAGTCCTGGCATCAAGAATACGAAAGATGTCATGATCTGCGGTCGGGCTATGTGCGTTCGAAGCCGAAGTACTCGCCTGAACAGAAGAAGGCGGCCGTTGAACACTATCTAAGCCATGACCGGTGTGCCGCTGAGACCATAAGGGCTTTGGGATACCCGGGGCGCGGAACGCTCGCGGCCTGGGTTGAAGAACTGCACCCCGGGACCGGGAAACGCGTTGTGGGTAGCATAGGCGAGATTAGCAAACAAGACACCTTACCGTTCCTGAGTGTGCGCTGTCGCGCATACGATTGAAACTACGCCCTTCGGCCGTCTTGAATTGTAAGCTACGTGTCCTAGAGTTCACCAGCACTTGCGGGAGAACAGAAATGAATATCGATTAATATTGTTAGTAATCCAATCGCGTATTGCGGATATTAATTTCCTTCAATTGGTCCAGGATGGCTATGGCGAACTTTCGGCAACGCGATTGGGATTCCTCGTCCGGGTCATTTGTGAAATTGTTGTAGTCGACAAACGAGAGCGTCCGGTTTTGGGTAAGTGCATCCTGCCTAAATCCCCCCGTAAAATAGTGCGTCGCCGCTCGATGGCGAGCGAAGTCAGATCGGCAAGTCTGAAAGTGGCGTTGGAGTTTCAAGCAATTATTTCCTTAAAATTATCATCGGAGGAAATGTATAGCATTTGCATCCGGTGAGTCGCTATTGGAAGGATCATGCCCAATGCAATAAGGATTG
Source organism: Paraburkholderia sp. HP33-1 (assembly GCF_021390595.1). Classification (NCBI taxonomy): domain Bacteria; kingdom Pseudomonadati; phylum Pseudomonadota; class Betaproteobacteria; order Burkholderiales; family Burkholderiaceae; genus Paraburkholderia; species Paraburkholderia sp. HP33-1. The sequence continues at coordinate 94,314 of NZ_JAJEJR010000004.1, forward strand.
CTTACAATAATATTTAATAAGATGAATGCAATCAATCTAAAGCATTGTTTACCGACACATAACCAGGATCATCTCATCATGGCAATTGAAACGATTAAGCCTCTGATGTCACTGCCAGAGAACTTCAAGATCAACGAAGTGCTCCCGGAGCCCGTGGCAGGCCTCCCGAAGCCCGAACCCACGCTGGGGATCGCGCTGTCCCACTTCACGGGAACCTTCGCTGGCACAGGCTTCAATACCATATTCCGCCCTAACAGCGCAGCGCCGACCACGACCACCTTCACCAATCCGGTCACCCCAGCACCGCCGACGCCCCCCAGCGAGAACGTGCTCGAACTCAATTTGACGCAGGAAACGCTTACGTTTGCGTCGTCGCTGGGCACCGTACCCAATCGCGGACTGGAAGCGCAGAACGACATCGTCCTCAATGGCGTTCCTTATGCGCAAGCCATCAACGACGTGACCAACCCGGCTACCGGCCGCGGCGACGGCAAGGCGACCGCGATCCACTTCGAACCTGGCCTCTGGATGCGCGTGCCCACGACCGAAACCACTCCCAAGCTCGGAGCCTCCCTGGTGCGCATGGGATCGATCCCGCATGGCACCACCATCAATGCGCAAGGTCTGGAACCGAAGGCGGCGGCAAATGGACCGCCCACCATCCCGCCGGTGAACATTACCCCGTTCGTCATCAATTCCAGCCCGCCGCACTTCATACCGTTCATCAGCCAGACGGCGACCAACAAGAACACTCCGCGCATACCGCAGGACTTGACGACCTTCATCGCGGCAGGCACGATTACCCAAGAAATCCTGAACGACCCCAACCAGGTCCTGCGCAACGCAATCGCTGGCCAGACCATCACCAGCACCATCACCTTCACCGTTTCCACGACGCCGCCGCCACCGGAATTCGGCGGCGGGGCCGGCAACATCGCGTTCCTCGAGGGCGACGTCAACACCACCAATCCGAATGCCGACGCCGTCCGCATGACCGCCACGTTCTGGATCGAAACCGTGGAACATAAGATTGTGGTTCCGCCGTTCAAGCCCGGCGAGCCGGCGCTGAAAATACCCGCCACGCCAGCCAAACCCGGCCTGCCGGCCCCAGTCTTCGACGTATTGCCGCCGCGCGAACTGCTCGAGCCGACCACCATCACGGTAACCTCGACCCAGATCCAGTATTCGCAAGTGGTATTCCTCAACTTCGGCGGTCTGACGTGGCCGCACGTGTCGGTCGCGACGCTGGTGCCAGGCCATACGCAGACGGTGCCGCATTCGGCTTGGGGATGATCTGACACAGGAATAGATGGACTGCCGGCAGTCAGTCCATTCAACGCCCAAGCACGGCCCTTTGGCGCCGTTCGGGTAATGTTGTCCGTCTTGGCAGCGGTCTCAATCACCCTCCAAGGTGCTTCCGGCTGCTGCCAAAGTGCCCAAGGTTCCCGCCGTCTCACCCATCAACAAGTAGGCTATGGGAGCCTTGGCCTTACCGGGCGTCCGGTAGAAAAACGACGACGCAACACCTAGCTCTTCGAGTTCCTTTCGGAGCTTGCCAACATTCTCCGCAACACGGCGGCTACGCCCTTCGTTCGTCATCACTTTGTATTCCCCTGTCCGCCGTGGCGGGCGCCGCGCTCAACGATTTACGACGTATACCGGCTTTGCTGTCATAAGCATCAAGAAGTAGCATACGAGGCCAATCGCCATCAGCGGCAGCCAGACCCAGGCAAGTAGGGAAAACAGGCCCAGCGAGACTACGGAGCCTGCGATGCCATACAGCGGATCAGTCCGTTTTACGTTATCAACCACCAGCCACGCAGCGATCAAGGCACCGACGAGCATTAGCACCATCCCGTTCAAAGTGTCGCCATGAGACTGCTGCGCCGAGTGTCGCCACATCTGACCGACGGCGTACACCCCGATTGCGGCTGCGGTGATGTAAAACGCTCGCTTGGTAAAAAACACATGGCCAAATTTCGATGCGCAACGGTTGTTGAAATTTGTGATACCGACAAGAAATGCAACTAGCACAGTGGCCACTAATATCAATTTGATTACCAGCATTTTGAAGCCCGTAGTTGCAGTTTATTTTCCGGCATCCGGCCGGTGCGGGGCGCGATGACGCCTGTTTTCCTAACCCTTTTCATTAGAGCAGCCACGCTTCACGCAAGGGCGTCGGCTACGCTCCATGTTGGAATCCGCCGTCATCGAAAGCACCAGGTATTTGTCCGTCACGTTCGCATTCCGGCCGTTTTAGTCTCGTGCTCCGTCAAGCTCGGCAGCGCAACGGCTCGCATGATTGCGTCACCCAAAGTGAGAATGAGGTGCATGTTGTCTTGGACTGGTTTTAGGTCAGTGCCCGCAGCTCGGCTACTCTCAAGCATGGCGCGATGATCCAATGCGGCGAAGTAGGCCCTGTTAAAAGCGTTTCGAACGTCAGGTTCCAAGTACAGCGCATTGTCGTCCCACCATGTCTGACATTCAACTGCTACATGGCCAATATTCTTATTGTCAATGTTGGCGATCAGCTTCCGCCAGCGAGAGAAAGCTTCTTGATGCGCCTGCAAACGGCGATCGACCGCTGCAAACCGTAACTCGTGTGTTGCCTTTAATTGCTCGATCAGCACTGCGTTTTGATGAGATATCGAGGCCAGCCGCGCCGCATTCTGGGTTTTTATATCTTCGACAGTGCGGGTGAGCTTCGCGATATCTTGCGCCGTGGCGCGGTTTTTACCCTTTTCCTGCATGTAGCTGACCAGATATCCGCATACCACGACCAGTAGCGTGACGATCGGCGACACCACTGTCAGCCAATCGGTGCGATGGAAGGAACTCATGTCTCTCGCGCCTTTTCCTGTTTTCCTAGGTCTCCCAGCGAGGCTGCGCCGCACTAGCGCTACGCGGCGCCGGCGGTACTCGTAGGGCCTGCGTACCCGCGGCCGGCGCCGCTTTCGGCGGTGATTTCTTAGCCGCAGTTGTTTTTGCCGCGGCCTTTTTGGCCGGAGGTTTCTTTGCCGGAGCGTTCTTAGCGGCAACCTTTTTCGCCGCACCCTTCGACGCTGCCTTGTTCGTTGGCAATTTCCTCATCGCTGCATTCGCCCTTCGAGCGGGCCGGACTTTCAGCAACTTCGAGAAGTGATACAAAATACTTTGCCTAAGTGTCTCCGAAACGGCCCCCGCTACGTTCCACACTATTGGGGTCCCACCGAGCAGACAGAAATACACGAATATCTGGTGGCCCGACAGATCGCGCAGACTAACGAGCGCACCGATACCGCCCGCCATACTCGCAAGCTTCCCGATCGATGCTCCTGAAATAGGAGACCGCATCACGGGGATCGATGTGTTGGTCAGAAGTGCGGCATATTCAGGAATCACGTGTGTACCGTGACACCTTTCCAGTGATGCGACTGTTGGTCGGGTACGTGACCGCACGACTCCTCTTGCATCGATCGACGACCGCAGGAAGCCCTCTAGAATGAGGCCGACGTCGCGCTTATCGATGCTCGAAACCGCCATGCGCTCGCTTCGCCCCTTTTTCAGATCAACCACGACGTCACGGACTGCCTTCCGAAACTCCTCCGGCCGATGATAGCCAGGGAGTGTCAATATCTCGAAACTGGGCAGCTCTGCAATCGAGGCTGAAATGTTTGTAACGAAGAGTTGCTGCACTGACAGGTCATTCTGGTCCATTTTTATAGTCCTTGTCTTGCTCGCGCGAGCTCTCTTACTTCCTGTTAGCGAAACACCAAAACAGTCAGGACAAGCGTCATGGGAGACGCTATTTCGGCTAGTCTCAGGGCTTTTCCCACTGTCTTGTAGCCATCAAATAGCACCCTACTACAACCAAGACCAGAAAGCCGACCGCAGCAATTTATCGAGTATCGGGATTCACGCTTTACCCCATTTTCCGATGCGTAGTAAACGTGTCTTAGACGATCTGAGAGGAAGGTGAAAATTGATTCAGGACTCGGACGATCTCCACTCCGACCTTCTGGCGACCTGTCTCAATCTGAATCTGGATATCTGTGGCGACCGTTGCGACTTTGGCGTGATCTTGGAGAATGATCGTCGGATTGCGACGCAAAGTCTCCAAATACTCCTTCATCGTGCGCACCGCGCCCTTGATGAGCGTTACGCCTTCCACTGCGCCCACCGTCCCTAGCTCGAGCATTGGAATCTGCTGGAGGACATCAAAAGCATCTTGAAAGGCGAGCGCGTCGTAGTCCGCGACGTAACGCTCAGCCATATGACGATCAAGAAGCGCAATAACCGCATCGCCCACAAGGGTGACGGCGTGCTCAGTAATCCCTCGAACGGCAGCAAGCTTACTCGAACGCCGCATGACGTCCTGCTGATTCGCCTCGCGTCGCTGGCTTGAGGCGATACTGACAGCATAGAAGATCGCGCCGATGGAGCCAAAGGCTTGAACCCAGCCCGCGTAGTCTGCGCTTGTGGAAGGGCGATGGAAAATGAAGGCGGCGACCAGCGTTCCAACGAGAAGGACGAACCAGAACCTCTTTACCCTCGCGAGGGTGATCTTGCTAGACAACAGGCCAATCGATTGATCCATCTTGCCTCCTTAGTTTCCGTCGCTCACGCGTCGTTTTCTCCGTCGCTCAGCCTGTCGAAGCGACCCATCGTTTGTCTGTTACGTTCGAGCTCGAGATAGCATTCAGAGAACGCCGACGACCGCGGCACCAATCAGCACAGAACGAGAAATGCCGTTACAAACGCAGTCCACAAGGAGCCCTTGGTTTCGTCATTCAACATCATAAGATGATCGCGTTTTCCTCTCTGTACCTCGTCACGTCAGCGTCTGCCAGTCGTGCGAGCCTTCTCTGCCTCGCCAACGATGGCCAAATTGTGGACTTGCTTCATTCGCTTTAACTGCTCGCGGATGTCGGCCAGATCACAGGCGGGGTCCATCAAGTCAATCTGAATTTGCTCAAGCGTACCTTTCGTGATGCGATTTGCACGCCACTTTGCAGCAAATCCACCCGAAGCAGATATTACGGCGAGCAGAGACGAGATAGCCGCGAGTGCTGTAGCCAAGTCCGTCCGCGACGTCGGCTCGATACTGATGGACTTTAGCTGCAGTATCAGGGCCGCAGCGGCGCTAAGTATGGCGGCCCCAAAAACGAACCCGTGATACAGCAGGCTCCAAAGCTTGGTCCATCGGTTTTCAGCGCTCAGCTGTCGAGCCACATAGTTCGTGATTTGCTTACGTTCATCCGCATCAGGCATAGGGAGATCTCCGAAAATCCGTCGGCAAACCTTCGACTTTCCTCGTTTTCCGTGATCAATGTACTCGGCGCCATGCGTCATCTATTGCACCGAAAACGATCGGAACAAAATCATGGCCTTCGAACGACACCGGTCGGTCATACTTTGGGTGTTCAAGCGCCGCAGGAGCACGGAGCATGTCGAGGATGCGCGTGCTGTGCTTCCCGGTCGCTGCCACTTCCGCAAGAACTTCCGCCTCGATCTCATGCAAGAGTGCCCACGTCGGCACTCCGGCGGCACGATGCCGCAGGACCACAGCAGGCACCACTTCCTTCACCGCCGCGTTGGCGGAAAACAGCACATCCATTCTCTGGTCCTCGTGTTCCGATTTTCTGTTCAGTTCGTTGACGAAGGCGTTGCCTGCTTCTTATGAGAACCTGACGGCCGCTCGGCCGCTCCTTTCCTGATCCCCTCGACCAACGATTGCATTTCATCGAGCTTTTTCTGCATCCTATCGACCTGATCCGGAGGCAAGTGCCTACCACCAATAGCCTTTTCGATCTCCCACCGTATGGCGTTCGTCTCAGCCATTAGAAGCGACAACTGGTTGAACCGATCGATCGCAATTTCTCCGTCTCGACGCAGTGTATCGATCTCTAAAGAAAGACCAGCAACGTGTACTCGTTTGATCCGCCACTCCGTGGCGGCATTCAGAAAAGCGCTGAAGGGTCGCCGGAACAACGATAGGCAGAAGATCAGCACGACAGGCCATGAAAGAACTACCGTGGCCCACTCCAACGGCATGTTCATGGGTCACTCCTCGCTGCTTTCCGTTCTCAAAAGTCCTGCGTGACAAGCAAGCAGCGGCCGGCAGGGAGGCGCTGCGGTAGTCTCACCCTGGCAACCGCCTCGATCTCGGCCCGGTGCGCGTCGAAGGCGGCCACCAGATCCGCGCCGCGCATCGACCTTGCGCCGAAATGATCTTCCAGAGCTTCGGCAGAAATCTCACATTCAACCTCTGCTCCGTCGACCAGCGCTGGGAAAGCAACAGTGGTCTTTGGCGTGTATCGCGCAGGCTGGTTGAGAAGTGGATCACCACGATCGCTCTCCTTTTCCTATACCCGCAACTTACGTTTTCCACCCAACAGCGTGGGCGGGCAAGCTGTTTCACGCTGACCCAAAGGGTTCGATCTCGCTTGCAAGGCATCGATTTCCTTGTCCACAATTCTCCGCGCAGCCTCGATGCTTTCGAAGGCCAAGCGCGCCGCTGGGTCGATGCGGGCGGTCTGTTGTAAGCGAAGTCTCACTTGAGCATTCGACGCGTTCTTCAACAGCCTCTTCATCCGGTTCAGGTCCGCTTCGTTCATGATTTCCGTTGCGTTACTTGTTCAATGTTCGGGCGGCCCAGAAGAATGCCGTCCACACATGATAGTGGCCCGGATTACGACCCGTCTACAGGCGAGTCGTCCGCATCCGCTTCCTTTTTATTGAGGCTATTGGCATGTATTGCGACCGCAACGGCTGAGATAAACACGACCTGTATGAATGCCACTTGCAACAGCGATATTCGAAAATGCTCCAAAAGCGAAGTGGAGCCGGAGATCCAGCAAGCACTCCCTGCAGACAGCCATATCCACCACATTGCCGTGTACACCAGGTTGAACCATTTGTGCCTATCTGACCCGGTCAAAACGGACCTGACGGCAGATTTCTTGACAAGACGGTGGACGGGCACGTCCATGACGAGACGACCACCGAGGAACGCACTAGCCAAGGCAAATTGATCTACAGCGACGACTAAGGGGCCATCCAGTTGATCTGCCGGGACCGCAGCAAGCGTTACGACTACAAGGATCGCCGTGGCGAACGCGGCCGCGACGCCCTTCGTCGTCAATGCGTCTAATTTTTCCACGGCGAGTCTTCCTTATTTCGGTCTTTCCCCGTTTTCCTTGTTCAAATGCGGCCGCCGCTCTTCAAGGCCTCTATGGCGGCAATGCAATTTGGATCGCCACAGTCCGCCATGCATTGCAAACAGCCCCGCCGCAACTGACGCTGACCGGATCATCCGGATTTTGAAGCTCGCGCCCGCAAATCGCACAGCGCGCAGATTCAGGGGTCGCCAATACTTGCTCCATCGCTTTTCCGGATTGTCTGATTGAACGTCGTTAGCTGGAGTTCGACAATGAGCCTTTCCGCCGGCGCATTCCCCTGTTGCCTCCTACCCGCTGCCGTTCGCTGCTTCGTTGGCATACGACGAACGGCAGCGGGCCTTTTCCCGTTTTCCGATGACTTGGATCCTACGATGCCTTCCTGGCCGCCAATACACGATTAATAGTCACGCCGGGAGGTGCCACGAGCGGTCCGCTCGAGTGCGCAGGAAGCAAGCACAAAGAACCGGTGCAAGGCACATTCCGAACCACCCCACCTTGTGTAACTTGCAACTCCGTAGCGACCACATCGAAATCGCAACTATTCCCTGTCTGACCTCCCGAAATCCACAAGCATTTCAGAGGATCTGATTTAACCTGTGCCACTGGAAATACGCCGTGCCACTCCAAATCAAAAACACCAACTGCTGCGCCCACAACTGCCACGACGTAATAGATAACCACCAGTGTCACAATTGCCTTGGCGAATAGACTCCGCTCAAAGTAACCGATCAACTTGCCCTGCCAACTTCCGTCGCTTTCGCCATCCGCAACCGGTCTCTTGGTCACAGTCTCCCCTCCAGCCTGTCAACCTCCCGGCATCCGGCCGTGCGGTACCGCAAAGAACGTTTGAACGTCCTACTCATCCAAATTAGTTGCTTTGATAACACTGCAGCATCGCTTGAATGCGGACAGGGCCGGGTGGGTGATTCAGATTGCCCGGATTGTTTCCAAACAATTGAATGAGAGCACTGAAAGCTTGGGGCGGAAACCAACCTTGATGCTTCCCTGTCGTCACCGCCCAACAGTCAGCACCAATTTCGTTTGCGCCCACAAAAGCGTGGCCACATTCGTGCGCGTAGGCCCATAGTTTAAGCACGTGCGGAAAGGTCCCAACTACGGCGGGATTTATCAGGATGGCTTGACCATTGTTCATCGCTGCGTCTGGGATGTTTGTAGTTAGAATGGTTGGAAGCGGCCCGCAGGCTACCGGTATCCCATCAATCGCAAAGCCTCCCGGAGGAAAAACCTGGGCCATGAGATTAGGGCTTATCGTCATCGATAGAGCCATTGTTGCAGCAAAGAGTGCACTACGAAGGCAAGAGATCTTTTTCATCTTCTTTCCCCTTCCGGCCTGAGGCCGGCGCTGATTGGACTACTCGACAGTCTTCACTCCATCTAGCTCAAGCATCGCGGCATTTCCCGTTTGTCCTGTCATTCGATTTTGACTGTGCCTTTGATCACCAAGCTATCGAAGTCAGCTGCTGTGAAGCCTGCGTTGGAGCCAGTGAAGTCGGAGATGTAAAAGCCTAGCTCCTTGCGCAAGCGGTCGCGAAGCGCCTTCTGTTGATCACGATCCGCATCGCGAACCTGGCTGAGCAGCGCCCTCACGCGGTCTGCGTCCGATGCCGAGAAGACTGTTCGACCTTTCAAGGGCGCCTCCAGCCGTTTTCCGTTATTCAAAAGGGTTCAAGATGCGAGCGCCTGTTCCCGCAAAGTCGTCAACGTTCCGCGTGACAACAGTCAGGTCATGGATCATCGCGGTCGCCGCAATCAACTTGTCCAGCGCGTGTTCCGCGTGCGGTACTCTCAGACGCCCCCATACCTGGCCGATCTCTTCATCGACCGGCAGGATGTTCTGTGCAAACTCCTGCAACACTGCGTTCAGCCACTTTTCGAGACGCGTCGCCTGCGGCTCGTCTCCCCGGTGTCGAATCAGCTCGACACCTCGGCGCAACTCGCCGACTGTCACAACCGAAAGGTACAGATCGATATCGTCACGCGCTGCCGCGCGGAAGAATCCCAAGACGCCCTTGTTTGCCCGACCCTGTTTGCGAATCTCGCTTATGACATTGGTGTCAACCAAATACATGTCCCGCCTCGCCGTCGTCCACTCGCACGAAATCGGCGTCGTCACCCACATTCGGCATCGCCATCAGGACTTCCGCGAAGGTCTTGCGTTGCGGTCTGCGCAGGGCCTTCGCAAGAATCTCGCGGTGCTCCGCCTCGGCGCTCCGACCGTGCGCAGCCGCACGCTCTTTCAGGCTCTGGACGAGCGCGTCATCCAGATTCCTCACGACAAGATTTGCCATGCTCACCTCTCTTTCAAAGCATGCTATCAATGCTAGCACAATCTGAGGGTAATGCAATCATTGCAATCACTTTTGTGGCTTCCTGGACGGACCAGGGAAGGACGAGAGTTTTATCAGCCGCAGGCCTCCGATTGTTGAGGAAGATACGCCGCCATTGCACGCCTCAATCAGATGACTCCACGCACAATCGACGCGAGTGTCACAGGATCGCTCTCAACCAGCTTCTTCACCGCACCCAGGCTCGATACTCCGATCAGTTCCTGAATGATTTTCACCGAGCGTCCTTGGCGATAAAGCCCGACCGCAAACGATCGGCGCGCGGCCAGAGCGCCGCCATGCTCGATGCCGGCTTGCTGATGCAGTCGTCGAATAATTTCGGCCAAGACCTCGCAGGAGTAGCTGACGGCGCCGCTGGCCGTCACTCGGCGCGTAAAGGCGAACGGCTCGCCATCCCCCGCCAGAAACAACGGGCTTCTATCATCTAGGCCACGGAAAGCCGCTGGTGTCGTCGTGATGCCATGTCGTGCTACCAGCCGGTACGCCAGATAATCATCGATCGCCCGACAGGTTTTGGCATTCGCCCAGATCAACGGGCGAGCCTTGCCGTTGAAGGCGATTTCGGCACGAACGATGGATTCGACGCGCACCCGATTGTTGGCCTCAAGATAGTCTGAGACGAGAAGTTTGGCTGCTTCATTGGGCATGAGGCCAGTGCCGTGGAAGAGCAGCAAAAGCGCCACGTCGCGGACCGGGTTTTGTCCCGTGACGGCCGCGACTTTCAGGGCGTGGCGCAGCTCATGCGGTTCGATAACTGGGGGCTTTGCCATCCTGTATTCCCGAAGATTTTGTGCAGCATTCTCGGTCATTACGAGGAAGTCTGCTCTCGGCTTCCGGGTATCGGTGCTTGCAGCCTTTGTCTACGTGGAAACCTCGGAAAACCGGCCCGCGGCTTGCGCTGCCGGCGCGGCGGTATGCGGTATGAATGGTGCTCACTCTTAGATGAGATCCGCCTCCAGGACTGGTCCTGATGAACGCCGATGAAATTCTGCTGCAGGCGATTCGCGCCGCGGTCATTGCCGACGTGGTGCACCGTGCACGCTACGCTCCTGTGCACGCCTGCACGCCCGCCGGTGAGGAACAGTAAAAAAGCCCACGGTTCCGGAGTACGCGAGGGCTGCTCAAGATTTCAGGCGTTGAAGGAAAGGCGGAACTGATCACCAGAAGCTGGCGCCGCGCGACGCGTGGCCGCTGCCATCCAGCGATTCATTTCCGCTGCCCGATGGGCAACCGTATTCGGGATCCCGGCCCGTCGGGCTTTCACCCGCGCCGCGAAATCTGCTGCCATCGAATCGATACTCGCCACGTGGTCGAACATCTTGACGCGGGATAGCGCCTGTCCCTTCACGCCATACAGATGCAGACGCGCCCCTTATGGAAGATGCCCCTCCAGTCCCTCAAGTATGGAAAAAAGCCCGTGCCGAGGATCGGTCAGGTGCCGTCGACAGACGGAGCCGACGCCGATCAGAACTGGAGGTGCGATCCAGGGCATCCATCGCTCCCACACTTCCATCATGAGATCGATACTGCGTTTGTAATCGTCGACGGCCCACCCCTGCGCAGCGGGAACCGGGATGCGAACGGCATTCTGCACTGCGTCGACGCCCATCGTTTTCGACAACTCATCCTGCCACGCATACACGACACGTAGCATCCCTCCAGAAGCGTCGCCGTTGCGTTGACGCGATAGTCGATTGCCGTCTGGTCGGCGGCAACCTCGGGCTCGCAACAGAGATCAGGCTGGGCAACCCATGATGCACCGGAGACCCGCGAACTTGACGATCCAGACTTGAATTTGGTGTGCACGCTCGATCCCGGGGCGAAGATCCGAATGTGCCACCATCAGACCGCTTGCTGATGGCCCCCTGGATGATCGTCGCGGCCGGTTACCGACTCGATTCCCGGGGCCGTTTCCGGCGGACAGATCTGGCGCGAGCACTTGCCGTTGTCGGCCCCTGACGTATAGAAGCCGCCGCTCTCACTTATCACCACTGCGCGACCAGAGTGTCGTCCTTGCAGTTCGTGGCAACATATGAACGATGCCCGCTAAGGAGACCCACTATGGCGCTGAAAGTCGCCGCCCCAATGAAAGCTACGGAAGTTTTTCTATCGGAAGCCCTTCTGTCCGAAGCCAGGGATCTCGGCGTGGACATAACCCAAGCTGCAGAAACCGGACTCGTCAAAGCTGTATCGGACAAACGTGCCGAGCTTTGGCTAAAGGAAAACGAGGAGGCGATCGCCTCCAGCAACGCCTATGTGGAGCAGCATGGCCTGCCGCTTGATGAGTTCAGGATGTTCTGATGGAGCGAATCAATATTCATCAGCATCCATGCGATACATGGCTCGCCCGGAACCACGGGCGGGAGATGGCAGGCTGGGGCGTTTCTGTCTGGTTACCAGCTTTGGGGACTCTTTCGGCCAACACTGCCGCACTTCCTGATTTGGCTTTGATCCAGTGATGACTTTGGGCATAACCAGAAATGAGCGATTCCATGCGATGCTCTGACTGGATTTAAACACACTGTTAATTTTTACAGCCCGTCGCGCCACCGCAAGATGGATTTCAAGCAGCGGGTGCCGGTTCGCTTCACCTGCCCAGACGGCATGGTCGACCTCGTGTCGAGCAGGATCAATTGAGCTATAATGACGGCTCAACTGACCACTGACGGGTGCGTACCATGCAACTCGTTTCCCCCGAGAAAATCGCTGCAGTCATGGGTCTCAGCCCGGTTCCGCATTCGATCGCTGAACTCGAGGCCCAGGTTGCTGAAGGCCTGCCCAAATCTGCCTTGCGAAACGGCGTCGAGCAGATCGCCCTGACCGCGGAGGCAAGGCGCGCGCTCCAGGCACGCGTCGTCCCCGAGGCAACCTACAAACGCCGGCGCGACAGGCTGACGCCTGACGAATCGGAAAAGACGGAGCGACTCGCGCGGGTCTACGCGAGCGCGGCGTACGTCTGGGACGACCCGGCGGATGCGCGAACCTTCCTTGCGACGCCACACCCCCTGCTGGAGGGGCGCGCGCCGCTCGAGGTCGCGCTGACCGAGCTGGGCGCGCGCCGCGTTGAAGAACTGCTCTGGAAACTCTTCTATGGGCTGCCGGCCTGATGAGGATCTTCCGCATTGCCGACAGACGCCATCCGGTCTGGAGCGGCACCGGCGCCATGCTGGTCGGCGGCCGGTTCAACAACGCCGGCCGTCCTGCTATTTATGGCGCCCTCACCTTTGCGGGCGCCATGCTGGAGGTTCTGGTTCACGCGAGAATCGGCAAGGTGCCAAAGACTCATGTCTGGATCGAGGCACAGGTTCCCGATGGTGTGCCGATCGAAAGGCAGACAACGGCCACGCTCCCCGAGGGATGGGACGGACCCTCCCCTGAGATCGCGCGTGAGTTCGGCAACCGCTGGCTGGAGGAATGTCGCTCCGCGATCCTGATCGTGCCTTCGGTCGTTGCACGCGCCGAGTCCAATGCCCTGGTGAATCCCGCTCATCCGGACGCTGCGAAGATCGTCGTATCCGCACCGCAGCCCGTCGTATGGGATGACCGCCTGTTCCTTCTGCCCGTGGAAGATGACTCCGCGAAAGCAGAACGGCACTGAACGTTTCCAGCACAAGATCTGCGTCGGGCACTCATGCTCACGTCGACGCACAACTCTGCGCGAGTCACGAAGGCCCTGTCAGCCGACGCAGCAAATCGCGCAGGCGGTTTCCTCCGGCAGACCCAAGATGTTCATGGGGATCTGATTGGTCAGCGCGCGCCGCACTTCGTCGCTCAGGTTGTCGAGCATCGACGTGTCGATAGGACCGACGCTTACCGTGTCGACCCGTTTTCCTATTCGGGCGCTTTATGACCGGAACATGTTGTCCCGATGCAACTGAAGGAACGGACGCATGTCGATGAGCTCGCTGGTCGTCAATCGCATGTGAGGCGTGACGTCGAGCTGTGAGAGAGTGCCGGCCTTGAGCAGCGGGCTGATCTGGATGCGGAAGCTATCGTCGAAGGTAATCAAGCCTCTGTCGAACAGCCTAGCTCGCCTTCGGAGTACCTGCAGACTTCGAGGCCGCGGCGATCAGGAACTTCGTCCGATCCTTTGCGCTTGCGATCCAGGCCGGTGCGCGACCACGACCGCTCCACGTCACTCCCGTTCTGGGGTCCTGATACATCGGAGGCTGCGGCCCACGGACGTACTTCCCGGTCTTTGGTGTTTTCTGTGCAGTCGCTGCTGATTTCGCCGCGGTTTCCGCGATCAGAAACTTGCTGCGGTCCTTCGCTTGAGCTATCCAGGCGGGCGCACGACCGTGGCCAGACCAGGTCGCACCCGTCCTCGGGTCCGCGTATTTGGCAGCCGAGGCCGCCTGCTTCGCCGGCGAACTCACGGCGGATTTACGACCACGACGTTTGCCCAGAGATGCTTCGATGTCAGCAACGGTCAGGGAATGCTGTTCCATAAGATCCCGGATCTTCCCGATCACCCTGGTGGAATCTCTTGCCGCTAACGCTGTTGCCTGGGCCTGGAGCTTTGCGATCTTTGCCTGCACGGATTCCAGCGTTGCCATAGGTTGCTTTCCTTTGGATAAGATGACGAGCCGCACTATGCCATATTGCCCAGCGAATACAACACTCCGAAAAACATCGCTTGAGAGCTAACACACGTCGGGATGCTCGACCCCAGGCTGAGGCGGATATCGGCTATTCGAGTGGCGCCCGCCAATGAGGCCCGAACTTCGCGCATGTTCAAACCGACGCATCGATCGAACAGGGAAAAGCTCTCACGCCTCGAGCGCCACGTCCGCCAGTTTCTCCTGCGTCAGTCGTTGCGTTCACCTGGAGAGGCAGTCGACGTCGAGGCGACAGACCCATAAAAAAGCCCGCGTGAAAGCGGGCTTCCGTGAATCGGACACTCTTCTCAGGCTGCCGCGTCCTTCAGCTTCTTCAGCGGACGTACCTTCAGACGGACGGTCGCCGGTTTGGCATCGAACCAGCGCTCTTCGCCCGTAAACGGGTCCTTGCCGAAACGCTTTTTCTTCGCCGGAACCTGCTGCACGCCAATCTTGAGCAAGCCCGAAAGGGTAAACTCGCCTGCCCCTTTCTTGTGGACGGCACCGAGGATGGTGCTTTCGAGTGCGGCGAGCACAGCCTTTGCCTGCTTCGGCTCAACCCCGGCTTGCGTAGCAACATGGCTCGCAAGCGACGCCTTGGTGAATTGCTCTTTCAAGGGCTTGAGCGTCGCGCTCGCGGCAGCCGTCTTCTTTGCCGACGCTGCATTTTTCGCTGCGGGTTTCGTTGCAGCCTTCTTTGCTGCAGAGTCTGCGGTCTTCTTTGCCATTGAATCCTCTTTCAGGGTTTAGAGAACCGCTTAAGACGGCACACGACGCTGCGCGCTACTGTGCCGTCTTAAGCTGGGCCCTAGCGTAGCAATGGTTGTTTCGGTATGCAAGAAGTTGGGCCCTTAAAACAAGCCGCTTTGTGAATTTTTTGCCGGCAGACTTGCCTGAAGCTGACTTCAACACCCGCCTCATTCTGATGGCGCGCCCGACATTCTGGACGCGCCGCATTTCGCCATGGACGGAGGTCATCAACACGGAACTCGCCGTGCAAAGCAGGTGATTGGGCAGCGGCACTATCCTGTCCATATCGCCAGTGCTTTCCGGCGGACCGATCGCTGTTGGTCAGGGTGGCGCGCGCCACGCGGCCGTGCGACAGGCTGCCTAGCGTAGCAAAACACCGAGTCGCGAGCAGACTGGACGGTTGCGAAGGTACATAACGACGTGATGGCGAGATAGGTTGGACCGCAAGAACATAAGCCTGATTGACGCTGAGCGCTTCGAGCGCGCTGGATAGTAGAGGCCGTTCTTGGCGCATTCCATCAGGGCGCGCAGCGTTGGCTGTAGACGCCGCATATAAGCCTGCAGCCAAACCCTCATCGAGCTTCACGGCGATATTACCTTGCAAGCCGGGCGGCGTTCATATAAGCGTCAAGCAGGACGACCGGACGTAGTCATTGTCGCCCCCCACTTGGAGCGTCCAGACAAGACAGGCGAAGGCAACACTAGCAGACACAACACCGACATGGGCAAAAAGGCGGCGACCCTTGACTTCTTGAGCGTCTCAGCTTGCATTCAGGGACCTGGCGCTATAACCGTATCCTTGCCCTGCACGGTCAGATCAGTCCCACCCGACTGGTTCGATTAATATAATTAGTATTGGAGAACAACACACTGTTCTCTTTCGACGGGAATTTCGCGACAGCTAGCGATTTAGCGAGAGATCCACTGATCCGGGATAAGACCCGCGATATTCGCACGACCAGCTCCGGCCGACTGTGGACTGCCACGACTGCCGGGTTCGTCGGCACCAAGATCAGCGTCGATAGCGACGCGTGAATCGTACGTCGGCCGCGAAGTACCGTCTCAACGCGACAAACAGCCATACAGCCACGGTCGCAAACACCAGGGTCGAAACGAACTCGAATGACTTGCTCAAGAGCCGTTGCGCGGCGAAACCGGGTATCAACGCGGCGCCGACAGCAAGGAACGCTGCCAGCCCGGTATTTCCGTATCGGATTTCAGCCTGGCATCCCACGCAGACCCGTGCACCGTACGGCACCCGATTGACGCAGTGAGGGCACGTCATCCGGGTTGTGGTCCTGAGCGGGTAAGATCTGGTCAATTCCCGCTCTTTCATTCGGCATCGCATGGGTATCAGCTCCCGGCACCGACGACCGGTACCGCTTGTGGCACGTATCGCGGCCTTGATACCAGCGGGGCGCTACGCTGATTCGTTGCCACCCGTGCATCGATGGCCGCTACGTAGCTGTCGTAGGTTGTACAAGCACCACCTTGGGTGAACATGTTGGGCTCACCCGTCTGAAGCGGAAAGCGCGCGAAATACGGCGCGTAGTTGCCGCTCGCGCAGTCCGCTCGGGCGTACTCCCACATGATGTACTGGTGCATTTCGGCGTATGGGGGAATGTTCGCATCGGCCGCCTCCAGCATCGCCAGCGTATAGAGTGCAGTCGTATCGAACGTCCCGCCCTGCCACTCGCCGATGTTGATCGCCGCGCCATCCGGGAGGGTGGCCGATGCTTGGCCGCTCAACTGGCTCTGCGACAGCACGTGGCCGACTACCGATGACGGCAGATCGTACTCGACGCCATAGGCTTCAATAGCGTTCAGCGCATCTGCATACGCATTCAGTGTGTCCGCCGCCGAGCCCGGCACCAGCGCGAGGTAGTCCACACCCGGTGTCCCCGTGTCCTGCGGGAGAATCGGATCCGTCATACCGATCAACGACAACACCATGCTCGCGCCGCCCGTGTAGCCGTTCACCACCGAGCCCCCCGTTGAGGTCACCTGGGCCATGCGCTGCGAAGCGACAAGGGTCAGCGGTGTAATCACGAAGTGGCTGAAAGCCGTCGTGATGAACGGTGTCACGAGTTCCAGCGAGCCGTTGGCCTGCGTCGTGCCGTCGGACGTCGAGACGTACGTACCGCCCGTCGCCACGAAACGCACAAAGCTGGCCGTCGCATACGGCGTGTGATTCAGCGTCATGCTGAATGTGCCGTCGGCAGCGGTCGTTGCCGTGCCGATTACCGTGCCGTTCGAGCCGTCCGCGCCAAGCATGTAAGCCGTCACTGTCGAGCCTGCCGTTGCGCCACTGCTGTATACCTCTCCCGTGACCGCCATCGTCGAAGCACCGGGGGCTGGCTGATTGCTGTACGGATTCCTGGGAACGGAAGCAGCCGGCGGTGTGGCAGGGCTGCCTGTGTCAGTGCTGCCGCCGCCACTCACAGGATCAGCTGACCCGCTGGCCCCACCTCCTCCGCATCCAGCCAGAATCCCCGCAATCAAGAATGCAGAAAGCGGCGGTATTTTCATTGCTTCACCCGGTTGAGCGTCATCGTACCGGCGCCATTCATCAGCGGCAGCACGAGCGTGTCATCGGCCTCTATGTGGGTCACGACCACCGACCGGTCGCCGACCATGAGCTTGAGCAGGCCATCCTGATAGACCCCGGGCAACGTGGCATCGGACGGTTTGGGATTCTTGTCCGTCACCAGCTCGCGCAACAGGAAACTCGGCCCGTTTCGCGTGATCTGGACTTTCTCCCCCTTGTCCGGGTTGTACCAGGTGCCGGCAAATTCGGATCCATCCGGCTTCTTCGTGCAGCCCGTCATGACGACGGCCCCGGCCACGATCAACGAGGCGATCTTTTTCATTTTTCTCATTTCCTTGTAGTCAGATACCGGGCACGTCGAAGCCGGGTAAGCCGCGCGCATATAGCCATGCCCAGTGTCGTCAGCAGCGAGCCGTGCCCTCACCGCGGGTCTCACTTCCTGCGCTCCAGGCCACGAATGTTGTCGACCAGCATCACAAGTGACCGGGCGCGGTTGCGCCTGCGCCCGGTCCGCGCCCCGCTGCACAAAAGTCGCCCCGAGCATCAGCGGCGCAAGCAGACCGCAGGTGTAACGCGGGCGTTCAAATGATCTCCCGGCGAGGCGGTTGAATCCGACGCCGTGACCGCGTGACTCGTCGTCCGGCACGCCGATGCCATACTTCAACTCGACTCTCGACAACTTCATGTCGAGCCTGTCGAGCACGGCTGCGAAACGGCTCAGGCGCACCAGCAGCCACGCGAGTGCCGGCGTCAGTGCCACGTCAGACATGGCTGATGCGTACGTGTCGACCACCTCTCTGTTCTTCTCAACCAACCCGTTCTTTACACCCTCCATACGAAGGAACAGATCGTACAGATCTGCCCGGCCATCGCCGTTTCCGCGGAGCTGGGCAGCAACGCTCCGACGGTCGTATTGCGCGTATTCACACAGGCACTGACTCGTCACGCTCATGGTTTTCTCCTTGATGTGTCTTGCACAAATCAATCTACAGAAGAGAACGTTGGTTTCTAGCCCTGTCGTTTCAGTCCGGCAGCCACATCTACTGCGCCTGCGACGCCAACAGTTCGGATAATGTGTGGACGCCAGCCTCAGTAACGGATTGCGGGCGAGCCGGGACGAGTGCGCCCGGCTCGCGCACCTTGACGCCGTGATTCGCTTCGGATTGCTTATTGGGTGATGTTGTCGTTTGCACCACGGCCAGCGGTGCCGGGGCACCCAACCTGACAATGTCCGCAAGCGTCATCGGCCCGTACAGAGGCTCCAGCTGAGCGCCGATACCGGCCAGACGCAGGAACTCCGCATTTGCGCTGGAGGCAGTGTCAAGTCACTGGAGACGATGACAAGCCGCGTGATACGACTGAACGCGAACGCGGCCGAATGGACGATGAAGAGCGAGCCATGTTCGAGTCCTCAGGCTTAAGCACAGATGAACGCGTCGCGCGGCAACCACAATTCACCACGAAACGGAAACCCGCTTACCTGGCTGTGGACGGGAGTCGGGTCGGGGCGACATTTATTCAGCGGCAACACGGCTCTCACCTGTCTCCGGTCCGGAACCGGTGATGCAGATGCCGGCCTGGCCGGCATCTGATCCTTCCCGCACGCCGTCGCCCTCAACGACAACCAGCATGTTCTTCAGGTACGCCGCGCTCGCCTCATCACCTTCCTCGGACATGATGCGCAGGTACACAGGCGTGCGAAGCAGGGCTTCCAGTTCCGTCCTCAGCCCGAGGGTGAGTTGGCCCTTCTCCCCGAACGTCATGAACTCGTACGGAATGCTGGTGTCCTGTGGGCGGCGCTTTCCCATTGCCCTCGCCCCAACCAAATACAGGCTGACGAAGCCATTCCGCCCGACCGCCTCGCTCATCGTGCCAAGGTGCGGCTGGAGCGCATCGAGTTCCGCGATCGCGCGCCTCTTGTGGATTTCGGTCATGTTCGACACGCTGCCGCAGTACGCGCTGATGATCGACACGCGGGAGTGCCCCAGAAGCTGCGCCACCAGTTGAGCCGCCACGCGCGTCTCGCCACGCAGGGGGCTGTTGCCACCGCGGATTGCGCTGTGCACGCCAGACAGGTGCTCGAACTCGTTATTGGCAATCTCGTGGCGCAGGCCGTGGAGCGTTACACCCAGATCGGCCTTCGTGAGCCCGAACTTTGTCGCGATGTACGAAAGGCGGCGCGCATTGGTCTTGAGCGACTCACCCGGCCAGCCGAGGAAGCCGTCATGGTCCCGCACGACCGCCTGAAGCTGTCGCAGTACGTCGAGCTTTTCCGGCGTATCGAGCGGGAGCACCCGATACCGCCCCCCCTTTGTGCCTTTCCTGATGGGAAGCCCCGAGCCGCTCGCCGCGATCGCCGCCGTCAGTTCGTCGCGCGAGACCTTCACATCTCTGAATGCGACGATGTTTGTTGTGCTGCCCACCACCACCGTCGCATGCGGACGAAGACAAACCATCTCGAGACGACGCAGCCCCCATGTGCGGCCCGCAAGCAGCATGAGCCACGCGCGCTCGTCAAACCGCCGGACTTGTGCGAGTTTCTCATCGACGTCCACACCGTTTGCCGACCAGCTTTTGTCCGTCTGCGCCGAGAGCGTGCGCCTGACCTGCGTCGGGACTTTGACGTACTGGGCTGACGGGCCGATCAGCCCGGGCTTGCCGATCCAGCAGCAAAAGATGCGAAACGTCGTGATCCGGTTCTGTATCGTCGACGCAGCCTTGCGCTCCTCGAGCCACCTGTTCACCAGTGCCTGCATGTGCTTCTGCCGGAAGCTTGTAATCGTGTCGAACCGATATCCAAGGATGCGCAGTTCGCGGAAGGCCTGAAAGAGGATGTCGCCACGCGCCTTGAGCGTGAGGTCCGACGCACGGCGATCGCCGCGAACCGTGCGCATGTTCTCCCGCTGCCTGAGAAGGTCCGCCAGTTGCTGTTTCCAGTTCCCCCGCGAAAAAATCGCCTGCCCGTTATTAGTACGCATACCCGATGCTTTTCTGACTGCGCCAAAAAATCTAGTCATTCCCACACTCCTTTGCCGGATGTCGTCTAGCTGCCTCGTGCACCTTGCGTGCGCAGGAGCATGCCGCTTTTACCACCGGTCTCATCCCCGCAGGAGTCTGCGCACAGGCGCGCCCTTCCCGCCGGGCTCGAGACCGGACCATTGCTTCGCTTCCTGCGGGGTGGTTCTTGTCGCCTTCCGGAGCGACGGGGGATGCCAATGCCTGTACGTTAGAAATTTCTGGGGCCGGACAACCGATCCCTCGGCCGTCCGGACGCGCTTTCGCACCATCCCTGCCTGGATACAGGCGGGGAGCCTTCGTCGCGGTCTTTTGAGGTGCGACCTCCTCGTGACTCGCGATTCGCGCCCTGAGCATTTCGCGGGCGAGTCGGTTTCCTCGCTTTCCTTCTCTTGCAGCCACCGAACCCGTGACGGGATTCGAGCAAGTTGCCAGATACCCGGGCCATTCTCGACACGCCTGTTCTTGCGGTCGAAAACGGACAGGTCAGCTTCCATGCGTTCGCACGAAGCCGCGTCCAGCGGAAATAGGATGATCGGAATGACAAAAAGCGCTTGCGCTTCGCGCCAGTGGATTGCGCCCGTGCAGGATCGGGCAGCTGGCGAAGTGCTCCGGACGGAGCCATCACACAAGTCGGGTCAGTGGTGTACACCGAGACCGTCTTGCGAAAAACTCGCGCCGCACGCTTCCTTCGGAAGTGTGAGCGGCAAGAGCTTTGGGTGTGCCAGAAGCTTCCAGTGCTGATGCAAACGCTGACCGCACGCTCGATGCGCGACAATTGCCGGACCAACCCGGCGCTCTTCGCGCAGGAATCCTTCGTGGGATCAGTGCTTGAGTCGAGATGAAAAACGCTCTGGCGGACAATGCCCGGCGGCGGTGACTTCGCGTGCCGTGCAAATCCGCGAGGGACTCACGAGTTGAATTTTGCCCGTGAGATCCTCATCGGATTTCGGGCGAGGCGGATGCCTCGACAGTCCTGCTTCGTGGACGCGATACCGTCCGGTTGTGTCGCTGAGGAACGTCGTTGGCTAGATGCGGCCCAGCTGCCGATCAACACAACGCGTGGTGTGGTCGATGGTTGGGAGGTTAGAGACATACACGCTTCCTGTCAAGAACAGGACCGGTTATCCATACTCCTCACTATTGCAAAATCGCCTAAAAGCACTAGCGCTTATGAACCTCACGCGCATGGCTAGACACTCCCTTTACAACCGCTTTTGCAAATCGGTCAAAAAATACGGGGGCTGGCACTCCTGATCTCGTCGATCACAACTCCAACATAGCGGACGACCGTTGAAAGGGTGGCCAGCTATGGCCAGTAAGCGGTCAATAACTGGCCATTGTTCTCGCATCCAGCCGCTCATTTCCCATCACCCCCTTGCCGTGGCCAGTTTCTGGCCAGAAATGGCCAATATGTGGCCAATAACTGGCCATTGTTCTCGTATCCAACCGCTCATTTCCCATCACCCCCTTACCGTGGCCAGTAACTGGCCAAAGTTCTCGTATCCCAACCCCTCATTTTCCACCCCCGTGGGGGCATCCATCCGGAGCAGCATCTTGAATCGTTGGCCGATGCCTATGCGGCGACGAGGCCATCTACGAAACGGGCCGTGTACGTCACGCACGTACACCCACAGTCGCCCGGTTTTGGTCCGGCCGTTGCTCGGTGCGAGCACGGGCACGGGCACGGGCGTACATCGGCATGCAGTACTTGAGGCCTGCTGGGCGCATTATCTCGAGCGCGGTTCTATTCGTGTTAGCGCCGATTTAAAACTGACCCACCGGGGGTGCGGCAGAAATCTTGGACTACCTGGAGGTAGTCCATGTATTCGTACGAAGACCGTATCCGAGCGGTTAAGCTCTACATAAAACTCGGAAAACGCATCGCAGCGACGATTCGTCAACTGGGTTACCCGACAAAGAATGCTCTCAAGAGCTGGCATCGGGAATACGAACAATGCCATGATCTGCCTGCTCGCTATGTGCGTTCGCGGCCGAGGTACTCGGTCGAACAGAAGAAGACGGCCGTCGAGCACTATCTGAGCCATGGTCAATGTCTTGCTGCCACCGTGAAAGCATTGGGATTTCCGGGGCGCGAGACGCTCGCAGCCTGGACAGATGAGTTGCGCCCTGAAACCAGGAAACGCGTTGTCGGAAAAGCTGGCGGCGTATCTCAGCCTCCAGAGTTGAAGCAGGCAGCAGTCATCGAGCTGTGCACTCGAGAGGAGGGTGCGCAAGAGGTTGCCCAACGGATAGGCGTGAGCAGGCCGACGTTATACAACTGGAAAAATAAATTACTCGGTCATGAGGTTCCGGCATCCATGAAACGCCACAACGATTCGCCGCAGGCCCCTGAACGAGGAGAACCGGAGCGGCAGGTCGAATCGCTTCGACGTGATATCCGGCAATTGCAGCTTGAGCACGACATCTTGAAGAAGGCCAATGAACTGCTAAAAAAAGCCGGGGCGTCGACCTGCGGCTCCTGACCAATCGGGAGAAGACGGTGCTGGTTGATGCCCTGAGACAAACGTATGCGCTGTCAGAACTCTTTGCCGGCCTGGGCCTTGCGCGCAGCTCCTACTTTTATCATCGGGGACGGCTACGCGTCTCTGACAAGTTTGCCGACGTGCGTCGTACCATTGCGAGCATCTTCGAGCTCAATCATCGTTGCTACGGCTATCGTCGGATTCGGGCGGCTCTCGGCCGGCAGCATGTCTTCATCTCGGAAAAGGTCGTGCGACGTTTGATGAAGCAGGAGCGCCTGTCCGTTGCCATCACGAAGCGGCGTCGCTACGGTTCCTACCTGGGAGAAATCAGCCCTGCGCCAGAGAACCTCATCAACCGTGACTTCCAGGCGGCAGCCCCGAATGAGAAGTGGCTCACCGACATTACGGAGTTCCAGATCCCGGCTGGCAAGGTATATCTGTCGCCCGTCATCGACTGCTTCGATGGGTTGGTGATCAGCTGGTCAATAGGCACGCGTCCAGATGCCGAGCTCGTGAACACCATGCTGGATGCAGCCATCGAGAAGGTGGCCAATAGCAACGACCGACCTGTCGTCCACTCCGATCGCGGTGCCCACTATCGCTGGCCGGGGTGGCTCTCACGTATCCGCGATGCAAAGCTGATTCGCTCGATGTCGCGCAAAGGGTGTTCCCCCGACAATGCGGCCTGCGAAGGTTTCTTCGGGCGGCTGAAAACGGAGCTGTTCTATCCTCGGGACTGGCAGGCTACAACAGTTGACCAGTTCATTGACGTAGTGGATTCGTACATCCGCTGGTATAACGAGAAGCGCATCAAAATCTCGCTTGGCTCGCGCAGTCCCTTGGAATACCGTCAGAGCCTTGGGCTCGCAGCATAAACGTAAACGAGTCCAAGATTTCTGCCGCACCCCCGTCGCAGGGGCGGCCAACTACTAACACGAGCTCACGGCTCAACGTATAGGAATGGCCTGCCCACCCGAAGTGCTCCCCAGTGCCCCATGTCCCGGATGGTCACACCATACGACCGAACTGCACGGCGCGGGACCGTGAGGCACCGGCTATATCATGCCGGTTACGAATGCCATAGAATCGATCAACATGAGCCTGCGCAAGGTGATCAAGACCCGCAGTTCGTTCCCGACCGATGAGGCCGTCACCAAGCTGTTTTACCTGGCCCTGAACAACATCAGCAAGAAGTGGACGATGCCGATCCGCGACTGGAAGGCCGCACTGAACCGCTTCACGATCCAGTTCGAAGAGCGGCTGGTGCCGGGTTAAACCTCAACCCGTTTACACAAAATTCCGGACACCCCCCAAGCCCCGTCGTTCAGGGCGGGGAGAATGTCAAGTGATGTTCGCCGCCGCCTCTTTGTGCGGCGACGCGCCCTGTCGTTCGAGAGACGCTTTTGCGCCGCGTCACGTCCAAAAGTGATTTTGTGCGACCCGCCGGCCTCGGTTCAGCTGCGGAAGGTGCGGCCATTCCCCCGTAAGGTAACCCATTCCGACCCGGGCGAATTCACATCCTCCCCGTCCTTTAGGGCGGGGAGGATGTCGGGACTCGGCGACAAAGCGTACCTATTCATAGTTTCGACGTCAGTCGCTGCTCGTCCGATGCGGCGCCTCCCAGAAATGTTTAGGTGTGCGCGGCGTTTCTAGAGGCCCTATGTTTTGTCGCCTCGGGGTTTAGCGGCTTTGATCTTAGTGAAAACGTGGCCCGCAAATCCGTCTCTCAAGTCGGGGAACTTGTCGACCATCGACTCCGCCAGGTCCCCAGTGGGATCTATCCCAAGCCTGCGCAGTGTCAGCTTACCCGCGGGGCTAGCTTTATAGGTTCGCCGCCAGTCATCTCGCTGCTTGGACCCGGCAGCTTCATAAGCCTCCCATCCGCGCCGGAGTTCCTCGCCCCTTCGGTCTTGAGCACGCACATCCTGGGCCGCGACCCGCAACGCCACTTGATTCGCGGCCCGTTCTTTCAGTTCGACTTCGCGTTGTTCTGTCAGGGCCAGGTTCTCCTGGATCTCAACCATCTGCCGCTCGGCGTCTGAGATGATCCACCCTTCCTTCAAGGCCTTCATGAAGAAGCCTGCCGGACTCTTCGACACCTTGCCCAATTTCAAGCTGAACCGCGTCCGCTCGATCGCCTGTTCCAACCGTTCATCGTTGTACGTGTCGCGCGATGCCGCAATCTGGTTGAGTTGAGCGCTGGACAGCCCGAACTCCTGCTTCAACGTTTGATAGATCGCTTGCGCCTGCTCGTGGGTATGAAGGATGCGCTCAGCCATCTCTTTGCGCTCGATGCGAAACTTCAAGCGGCCGATTTTCCGGGATCCCTGCTCATTGCGCGTCTCATACGACAGCCTCAGGTCAGAGACCTCGTTGATCTGGTCAATGGCAGGTACTAGCCAGTCTCGTTTGAAATACTTGAACTCGTTCGCCTTGGCACCCATTGCGCCTTGCCACAAACGCAATTCATCGAGGCTTAGCCAATCCGTTTCCCCTTCATCCGCGTAGGGAAGCAAGTGGTCGTACATGACACGCGCGTAGCTGAGAGTGAAGAGAGACGTAATGCGCAGGCTGAGCCAATGCGACTTGCCCGGGCCACGTATGATCCCTACGAGATCGGGGGGTACTCGAAACTGGAAGCGGCCGCCTGAGTACGAGATACGTCCGATCAGTTGCACTGAGCCAAAAGGCTTTTCGCCGTTGGCTTCAGGCGCGGTGGTCGCTTGGATCAAAGCCCGTTGGGCTTCGGTGATGACCTGCTCGAGATGTGTGTTGTTGCGACTCGAGTAACGCATGAGCCACTTGAAGTAGTCCAGCTCAACGTCATACAGATCACGTACCTGTTCGTCCTGAGCAACGATGAAATACGCCGCGTCGATCAAACGTCGAGCTGCAACCCCCAGATCGATAATGCGGATGAGAACGTTTTTTCTCGCGAAGCCAATGTCGGACCGCGCTGTGTCGACCGGTAAGTCCTGACCCGTTGCGTCGTCGAACAGAGCTAAGGCCAGTTGCCGCGATGTGGCTACCTGCCCTGCTGTTGTCATACGGCCCCCAAAGCTCATGGTCAAAGATGTCTGGAGCGGTACGGTACCGATGGGAAGGTGCCGCGTCAACACAGATCACCTCACCTTGCCCGGTGTGGTCTACACAGAACACCTCACCTTTGTAGAGGCGCCCTCCACAATTCGCCTCACCATCCGCGCCAAAACGCCTCACCTTGCGGATCAATTTGCTTCACCTTTCAGTGGTAAACACCTCACCGTGGCGCTCAATTCACAGCACCTTTGACACAATTCGCCTCACCTCTTGAGCCTAACTCTTTGTTTTTTATGGTTGGACCTGTTTGCGTTAGTTGTTTGTGGGTTTTTTTTTACTAAATACTAACCACCAGAGAGGCCAGCGAATAGAACGGTCAAGCTCGAGTCAACCCGAGTGCGGGCAACGGCATGGAAGTCTTGTTCCGGCCTGCCGCGTGGTTCTGTTCGGGCGCACGTCGGTTTTTTTTGCCAAAAGATAGTCAGATGGAGACCGATCGGAGGTGAGGGAAATTGTGTGTTGCACAGAAACGGAGACTAAGTAGCGCCGCTTTGCGGACGCTAAGGTGAGGTGTTCTGTGTTGGAGATGGGACATACACAGGCCGATGCACCCACCTTTTTCTTTGGATTTTTGGGTTATCTGCGGAACCTTTCCTTTCATTAAGTACGGTAAGTCATTGAATGTAAAAGAGAACGTTTGACTTTTTGATTGAGGTGGCTTTCGCCCCCAGATTTCAATGGTAATTCTCCGTCACGTTGAGTATTCTACGGTTCGACGCGTTATCCAACAGAAACCGTAAAAACAGCTGATGAGCGTGAAGAAATCATCTCACCGTCGATAAAACATAGGAACTGAAAATGAATTTGAGCGAATTGCCCGGGATCGACCGGCGCGTAAAGCTCTCCAACTTGGGAGAGTTTGCCGAACGTCTGTCGGTCATGGCGAATGAGCTGCGCGACCAAATTCTGGCCCCAAGGCCTCGTAAGAACCCTCCCGTCTTCACAATCGGGGAATTGGCGGAGCTATGCGGCATCGACCGTCAGAAGATCAATTACTTGGCGACCAAGGAAGGTGGCGAACTTCCGCCGGGTATGGCTCATGGTACTGGAAGGGCGCGCATTTTCTCTCTGAAAGATGTACGGACGTGGGTACAGCAGGTATCCGACATTTATCAGACTCCACTCGTCACGGGCACTCGGGAGCATCGCGGGCGCGTGTTGATCACGGCGAACTTTAAGGGTGGCTCTTGTAAGACCACAACAACAATGTGTATCGCGCAGGGCTTGAGCTTGCGTGGTCGCAAAGTACTTGTCATTGACCTCGATCCGCAAGCATCTCTTTCGGAACTATGCGGTCTGTATGCCGAAAAAGATGTGACCTGGGAGGACACCGTCCTCCCGTTCATCTATGACCCGGACATCGAGGGCGGACTTGCGTCGAAGGTTCAAAGCACATATTGGGATGGCTTGGATGTGATCCCAGCACACAACTACCTGCACGACGCGGAGTTCCATCTTCCGACAGCACAACAGACTAACCCTGGCTTCGAGTTCTGGTCTGTGCTTCGCAAGGGGATCGAACCACTTCGAGCCCAGTACGACTACATCATTCTGGATACTGCACCGTCCCTGTCCTACATGACCCTTAATGGTCTTATGGCAGCTGATTCGATGGTTATGCCGTTAGTCCCGGAAAGCTTGGACTTTATCTCCTCAGTATCTTTCTGGTCACTGTTCGCCGAGGTCGCGCACGGGTTTGTGGAACATGAGGTCGACAAAACGTACGACTTCATCTCCGTCCTGCTGTCGCGCGTGGACTATGGAACGACGTCGTCTGCGCCCGTTGTTCGCTCCTGGTCGCAGCGAGCATACGGCGATTGGCTGCATGCAACCGAGGTCCCGGCGAGTTCTGTTATGAGCAACGGCGCATTGGCCTTCTCGACGGTCTTTGACCTTTCCCGTTCCGATGCTGTCGCAAAGACGCTAGCTCGAGTCAAGCAACCGCTCCTAGATTACTGCAAATGGATTGATGATCAATATGTCGCGCAATGGAGGGCTGGACAATGAGCAACTTGCGTGAACGCATGATGAGCAAGACTGCTGAAGTTCGAGCCGCGAAGGACATCCAACTCGACCAGCAGCAAGAGAAGCCCACTAGCCCTCGGACCGCACCGGGGATGGCCGGCGCATTGGCCCAGGCGCAACAGCGAATTGTCGCGCTCGAGAAAGCAGGTACGGCGTCAGACGTTAATGTTTCGGAGATTGTTCCAAACCCATGGCAACCGCGGAAGGTGTTCAACGAAGCGAAGTTGACACAACTTGCGGAATCAATTCGCGAAGCAGGATTGGTCCAGCCGATCATTGTTCGACGCGCTGCGCACGGCCACCAGATCGTTGCGGGCGAAAGGCGGTGGCGAGCTCACAAGATGATCGATAAGGAGACGATCAAGGCCGTCATCATCGATCTTTCTGATGAAGAGATGGCGATGTTGGCCTTGGTGGAAAACATCGTGCGCGATGACTTGTCGGATTATGAGATCGCTCGTTCTATCCGCAGCACTGAGAAAGAATTTCCCAACAGAAAGCGTATGGCAGAGGCTCTGGGTTTCTCTCGTTCGGAACTCTATCGCTTCCTCGCGTTTGCTGACCTTCCGGACTTTGTGATCAAAGATCTGGATATACAGCCTAGGCTATTGGGCGCGACCGCGGCGGAAGGCTTAGTGTCGATCCTGCGAGACAAGAACCCGAAGGCGGTGGATGTTGCAAGAGAGATGTGGGCAAGGGTGGTTGCAGGGGACCTCGATCAATTGAAACTCGCTAGGGCGATCAAGCAGGCTATCCAGAGCGGCGATAATGGGTCGCGCGGCGTCAGTGACCGTAGTATCGAAAAGATCTTTGCGGGGAAAAATCAGGCAGGATCAATAACGAAAGATGCCGTGGGCTTCACGGTGAAAATCCGAGCGGGAATGCTCACGTCAGAGAAGGAGCAGCAGATACGTAGGCTTATATCAGAGCTTTTTTCGGCAAGCGGCGGTAGCGCCGATTGAGGCGAACAGTAAAAGGTGCCCCAAGAGGCACCTTTTTTATCGTCACGGATTTGGGATCCGATCGTGGTCCAAGTTTGGACACTGTTCTCGTTATGGGCGACAAGTAGCCATAGGCAAGGCCATGTCGTGGCGACGCAAGTTCGGATGTGTCGGCAAGGCATTTTTCGCGGTTTGGGTAGGCGCACCTCCCTCCGTAAGGGGAAAACGCGCTGCCGCTCTCCACAGTTTTCCGGACGCTTTGAGTCCGTGTCCCAAGTTGGGACACTCCGCGCGGACACCTTTGTTTGATTCGCCGCCGCCAACAGTTGGCTCTCTCTCCGGTCCCTGCCTCGGCTTCGAATAACCCGTTCGTCGTGACGACGGCCCACGCCAGTGACGCGATGGCCGCATCGTTCCAACTAGGGTCATTGGTCGTGCGCCGCGTCCGGAACAGCTGCAGAAGCGCCCTCTTTCCGCCGGGAATGGCGAACGGCATCGTGGTGTTCACGAAATACGCATCGAATCTAGGATTTTCGACCCATAGATCGAATCGTGCCGGCTCGATTCTCAGCCCACGTCGACCGACCACGGGGACTGCGAATAAGGCATCAATTAGTGCGAGACTGCACGCGCATCGGTAGTATTGAGAAGGTCGCTGCGGGAAAGTCAGGCGGGGTTAATAACGAAAGACGCTGTGTGATTCACGGTAACAATCAGGGCAGGAATGCTCACGGCAGAGGAGGAGAAGCGGCGGCAGCGCCGATTGATGTGAACGGGAAGGGTGCCTACGAGGCGCCGTTCTTTTGGGGCCGCGATACTATCGCGAAGCGTGTCCCAAGTTGGGACGCGACTCCGCGCGGGCGATGGGTTGTGGCCGGTTGCGCGATGAAGTGAAAGGTACAAG
Source organism: Paraburkholderia sp. HP33-1 (assembly GCF_021390595.1). Lineage (NCBI taxonomy): Bacteria > Pseudomonadati > Pseudomonadota > Betaproteobacteria > Burkholderiales > Burkholderiaceae > Paraburkholderia > Paraburkholderia sp. HP33-1. Next base: position 124,206 of record NZ_JAJEJR010000004.1, read on the forward strand.
TCGGTAGGCGTTGAGCAGGAAATCTCTCGCAGATCGCAAGCTTTGGTCTCTCACCCGCGCGGGAGGAAACCGCGCCAAATGCTACCCGCTCCCGATTTTCGCCGCTCTTTGATCTCTTGGCGTCGTGTCCCAAGTTGGGACACGACAAGCGGAAGACTTCTCTGATTTCCTATCACCTGGAGTGTGCACTCTTCCGACCGGGGCGGCTTTGAGCGAGCCTTGGGCCGTGAAGGCAGCCATGGCAGAGACGCAAATCGGGACGATTTCCCACCAAACGATTGTCAGCTAGGCGATTGGCATCCTGCGCAGCAGCAAAGGCCTTTGCATGAGCCCAGAAGTGATTTTGCTCTATTGGCGGCCCCGCGGTCGCTGTGGGGCCGCCGTAGCCGTTTCCTGGGGAGGTGGAGTTCGCTGTACGGGTGGAAAATCGAAGGCTCGGATCGTCCTTATTGATGGCCGCCGGGGGCGTTGGTTATTCCTGAGCACTGCCCCGTTTCGCCACTAGTGCGAAGGGACGGTAGCAGCGGCTTGCCTTCACGCGCAGGACTACGGTCCCGCAACGCTGGTGGACCGCTCGCGCTGTGCCCGGGAGAGTCTGGCACGCAGAACACCGTCAGTCGAGCGCGCCCGGCGTGGGTCGGGCACATGATCAGCCGGCGCCTGCGCGATCAGGGCCGCATGGAAGTGCACTCTCGCACCGCGGCCACCATCCCGCATAGCCACCGCCAGATCGACAGCGCGGAGTTCGGCCGCCACGCCGTGGCAGCGCTTGGAGCATGCGCAGCTCGACGAACCCTAGTAGATGGATTCCTAAAGCTGGATCGATCTGCACCACAGACGACGCCCTTCGCCATCGACGGTGCTCGACGACCATTCGCGCTACTCCCTTACGCTCGACGCCTGCTGCTGTATCTGGATCGTTCGTTCCGGCGCTACGGGTTGCGGTTTTCCATCACCACGGAAAACGGTTCGTCGTCGGGCAACCCCAGCGGACCGGGGCAACCCAACGAACTGGCCATCTGGCCGCCCGGTGTGCCACAAACTTGCGCCACATACGGAGTTGGTCCGTTGCACTTTGGGGTTGTAAAACTTGGAGCGCGGGGTTTGGCCCCTGAGAGTAGATAGCCGGCACGAAGCCAGTAGGAGCGGTTAAGTTCGTACACCTAAGCGCTTGCCGTTCTCCCGACTTGATTTACCGCTGTGAGTTGAGAACGTTGGCCGCGGCATGGCTGCCCATCTCCGTGAAACATTGATGAACAATTTTCAGTTGCTGGAAAGCCCCGTCCATCGGCGCTTCTTTGCATTTCCCGGCAATTGTTTCACGACGTACTCTAATTAGAAGCAACCAAACGGCGATTGTGCGAAGATAGAACGATGATCTCGGTATGGTCTTGATTTGATGGTAGTGAATATTACGTAATCTGTAACGTATCTTGCATTGCTGCCGGACGGCTTTCCGGTTGTTCCTCGCGGTTGGCGGGCGAGATAAAGTTGGATTCTCGCATGGGCCGATCACCTCTAAATCTGTGGCGCTCGCGCTGCCCGCTAGCTGCGCACCCGAATCGCTCGCGGCGCCAGTGTCTGGGCGGCGACAATTATCTTGTCCGGTTGATTGACGATTGTCTTGGCCGGTGGTGAGGAGTCGGAGGCGGCGTAGCCGCCGGAGACGACGAACCACCGGCAGCGCCGGGATGACGGGGTCATAGGATGGCTGGTCGCGTTCAAGAAGAAGCGAACAGCCATGTCCGGAACCCGAATCACGGACCAGCAGGTCCGCCTCTATATGAGCAAGCGCAAACATCACACTCAGGAAGTCGCCGCCGCCAAGGCGGGCATGAGTTCGCGCACGGCACGGCGCATTGAACGGGATGGCCGGTTACCGTCACAGAAGCCGCGTCGCGATTGGCGCACCCGCCCCGATCCGTTTGCCGAGGTCTGGGAGAGTGAAGTGCTGCCGTTGCTGCGCAGCGTGCCCGACCTGAAGGCAGTCACATTGCTGGGCAGGCTGCAGGAGACGCACCCGGGCCAGTTTCCCGACAGCATGCGGCGCACGCTGGAGCGACGCGTTAGCCAGTGGCGCGCCCTTGAGGGACCGGGCAAGGAAGTGTTCTTTCCTCAGGAACATCTGCCGGGCGCACGAGGACTGTCCGACTTCACCGATATGGGCGGACTCGGTGTCACGATCGCCGGCGTGGCGTTTGCCCACCGGCTGTACCACTTTGTGCTTGCGTTCTCGCACTGGGAATACGCCTGTATCGTCGATGGGGGCGAGAGCTTTGAAGCGCTCTCCCAAGGCTTGCAGAATGCGTTATGGCAGGCCGGCGGATGTCCACGGGAACACCGCACCGACAGCCTGTCGGCGGCGTTCAGGAATCTGCAGGAACAGGACGACTTCACGGCCCGCTATGCCGCGCTGCTCGAGCATTACGGCATGGTCGGCACGCGCAACAACCGCGGCCAGGGCCACGAGAACGGTAGCGTGGAGTCATCGCATCGTCACCTGAAGGAGGCAATCGATCAGGCGTTGATGCTGCGCGGTCATCGCGACTTTGCCGAGCGTGCTGCCTATGACGGATTCGTTCGCGAAGTCGTCATGCGCCGCAACCGGCGCAATGCTGCCGGGTTCAACGTTGAGCGCGAGCATCTCCACGATCTGCCCGAGCGTCGCACGACCGACTTCGTCGAGGAGGAGGCGCGTGTTACCCGCTGTGGCACCTTTACCGTGCGCGGGATCCTCTACAGCGCACCATCGCGCCTGATCGGCCACCGCCTGCGGGTGCGGCTCTATACCGACCGACTCGACTGCTATCTGTCCGGCGCACTGGTGCACAGCACCCAGCGAGGCTCGCGTGTGCCCTACGGCCGCGGCCGTGCCCTCGACTACCGACACTTCATCGAGGCACTCAAGCGTAAGCCGCAGGCCTTCAAGGGCCTGGCGTTTCGCGACGACCTGTTTCCGCGCGAAGCGTATCGCCGCACCTGGGAGCAGCTTGAGGCGAGACTGGCACAACGGGAAGCCTGCAAGCTCATGGTCGGGCTACTCGAGCTGGCCGCGCATCACGGCGTCGAGGCAATCCTGGCCGAACGGCTCGATGCGTTGCTCGCTGCCGGCAAGTTGCCCGACCTGGAGCAGTTGCGTCACGAATTTGCACCACGTCAGCCCCAGTGTCCTGAAGTGGTGGTTGAGACGCCATCGGCGGCACTCTATGACACGCTGCTCGATGACGAGGTGCCGGTATGAACACCGCTGCTACCTGCGATGCCGCGCGTCTGGGGTTGATGCTCAATGAGCTGCGGCTGCCGACCATCGGCCGGCTGTGGCCTGAATTTGCCCAGCGTTCCGACAAGGAAGGCTGGCAGGCTACGCGGCTACTTGGTGCGCTGCTCGAACACGAACTCGCCGAGCGCGTGAAACGGCGCATTGAGCGGCACCGCGTCGAATCGCATCTGGATCCGACCAAGACGCTCGACACCTTCAACTTCAGCATGGTGCCGATGGTCTCGAAGGCGCACGTCATGGCGCTGGCCAGCGGCGATTCGTGGCTGGAGAAAGGCGCCACGATCCTGTTGTTCGGGCCGCCCGGCGGCGGCAAGACACATCTCGGTTCCGCCATCGGCCACGCTCTGATCGACGCCGGTTACCGGGTGCTGTTCACCCGCACCAGCGAATTCGTGCAGAAGCTGCAGGTCGCACGCCAGAGCCTGCAGTTGCCGTCGATGCTCGCTAAGCTCGACCATTTCGATCTGATCATCCTCGACGACCTCTCATACGTCCGTAAGGATCAGGCCGAAACCAGCGTGCTGTTCGAGCTGATCGCCGAGAGATATGAGCGGCGCAGCCTTCTGATCACAGCCAACCAGCCGTTCTCCGGCTGGAATGATGTCTTCCCCGACCCGGCCATGACCGTGGCCGCCATCGATCGCCTCGTCCATCACTCGACGATCTTCGAACTGAACGTCGAGAGCTACCGGCGCCGGAACGCCAGCGACAACAAGGCTGCACGGCGGCGTCAATTACCGGATCCCGAGCCACAAGGAGCGACAACCATGACCTCTTGAACAGCGACAATTACCCCCGCTGACCGGACAAGATAATTGTCGTTCGGCCGGACTTCATGCTTGACGCTCTACAAGTGTCCCCATTCATAAGTCACCTGCTGGTCCGGTATGAGCCGCGCACAGTTCCTTTACCGCATGCGACGGCTTGCGTTACGCGCTTTGCTGCATGTGCGTCCGGAACCTGGGCCCGATTGCGTTCGTCTGTATGAACTGGTGCTGGTGATGGGGCTCGCGCGCCAAATTTCTCGCTCATGTGCGGCGGCTCGCGCGCTGCGGAGGCTCCCGGTGAGCGAGCGCTTCCTTACCGCCGGTCCGGGACGCGAGGCAAAGGGGGTATTTCTGACTATCGCGTCGCGTGGTTTTGCTTGGGGATAGACCAGCTCGCCGCGGAACAACCAGATAGCGTCCCCACGCTCAAGCGGTGACGCACGCCGCTAACCGACGCTCTTCGCACAGTGGCTGAGGCAGTTGGCGGCGCGGTGGGCGCAGAAGCCGCAGCTCGTCGCGAGGAACGTCGCAGTCGGGAAGCGGTGAGTTCTCGCACTGGAGGTGCCGCGTGTTCCGTATGGACCAGGTTTCCTGTAACGGGCCGTTTGTGCCCACGGACACACCGATACCGCGCTTCATGAGTTGCGACCAGTTGGTCGCCCGTGCGTCCCGGCTCGCGTTACCAGTTTTGCTGCACGCGGCCGGGACTGGTGTCTTCAGAGTACCAAAATTTGGTACTATGCCTTCATCACCAGCCGGAGCCCATCATGAGCAAGAATACGTCCGTTTCCCTAGGAAGACACTTTGCCGAATTTGTCGAGGACCGCGTCCGCGCCGGGCGCTATAGCACCGCGAGCGACGTGGTGCGGGCTGGCCTACGCTTGCTCGAAGAACAGGAAGCGACGCTCGATGCGCTGCGCTCAGAACTGGAAAAGGGAGAACGTTCGGGTGCGTCCAGGCCATTCGATTTTGACGCTTTCCTGGCTCGCAAACGGAAGTCAACCCCGTGAAGGGTTTTGTCCTTTCCCCGGCCGCAGAACTCGATCTCGATGATATATGGGACTACTCGGTCGAAAACTGGGGGGCCGCGCAGGCCGAACGCCATATCCGACTGATTCAGGACACCATCATCGGGCTGGTGCAAGGCACGCAACCGAGCCGATCCGCTTCCCATGTTCGTGCCGGTTATCGAAGCGTGCTGGTCGGTGCGCACGTTGTGTTCTTCAGGGAGCACGATGAACTCGTCGATGTCATCCGGATACTTCATCAGAGGATGGATCCTTCGCAACATTTGGCAAGCGAGAACTAGTTCCTTGAACGGCTCGCTCATCAGCATTGCCGCTCCCGATTTTCTTGCGCTCGCAGTGCTGCTGATCAGCACACGCGGATGCTCGCCTCTCCGATCCCTGTCCCAGCATCGCGTCCACATGCCGCAAGGTGCACGAGGCCAATCCGTTTTTGCGGGAATTCGTTGTATCGTTCGGCGCCTCCGGCCATATCGCGCGGTTCGAAATCGAAGGGGGCGGCAAATGCCGGTCAGACAATCACCTGACCGAAAAGAGGTGGTACGTTTCGATCCTGGCCGTTCGCCACCACCGCGAAGACGAGTACCACTAAGTGGCTTTCATCCCCCTCATTTCTGGACCGCGGTCGCCCGGGCCGACAGAAGCGCTGGCAGTTGAGACTTTCAACCCCTACGGGTGGGGACGTCGGAGCCTAGCGACGTGCTCCGGTGACAGGTGCGCGTCCTGTTTGCAGCGGACTCGCCTCGTTGAATCCCTTGGTGGCGCGAATCCGCCAATTCTTCTCCGGACCCTTACCATGAGTGCGCGACGCTCCACGTTGCGTGCGCCAGCGCCATTTCTGTTTTGCCTGAGGAACGCGAGAAACTCGCACGCAACTAACGGTCAGGCCGATCCGAATCCGGGTGCGCCTATCGGTGGCATCAGCGCATCAATGGAGCGCGCGGCGTACAACAGGTGGGCGAAAAACGTTGAATGCGATCCCTGTCAGCGGTGAACGGCCGCTGCCGCGTGGGGAGTTAAGCCGACGAAGCCGGGCGTATCCGTTTTCGCCGTATTGTCGGCGACGAAACCTACAAGGCGGGCTCGCTCTGACACGTTCTCATAACGAAGATGGCGAAGTGGCGGCTTCGTCATAGCCGGAGAGGTGTTCGAAGACGATGTCCGGAGTTCTTCGCGACCTTCGGGTTGAAGTCCTGTTAGCCGAAGCTCGATCCCGCGACGATGCTGTTGCCCCTGGCCGCCAGATCGCGAAAACGCACTCCGGTTCCGCCGACTCAGGTACGTTGCTGATCCGCACCACCGGACCTTGTTGCCGAACCTCGCTTCGACCGCTTTGACTCCTGCGCGCGCCCATAGGTTAAGCCGGCGTCGCCGGGATTACCCCGCATGACGACGGCAATGCCGACCGGCCTTGCTGCGGAGCGAGGGGTTCATCGAACAGGTGTCAGAGCCGATGACAGACCGAAACATTAAGCGCCGGCGGGCGGTCGTACACGCAGCTCGACGCACGCACGGTCACGGACACGTCCGCGGGAAAAATGCAGAGACGTCTGCGGCAGGTTGAGGCCGTCAGGGCGCCCGATGTCGCGGCTGAACAGCGCCGCCGGTTGCTGTGCCATTGATGGCGACCGGCGCGGTCAGTGGGGAAGCAGGCGACGCCGTGCGTACCTTCGCACAAGGCCGAGGCCGCCGCGCCGGACGTTGCCGGGCAGCGCGACTTCCGCCAGGATAGCGGGATCCGCACTTCGTCGCCCCACATGGCAGATCGCTTCGAACTCGTCGCCCTCGCGCTGCCCGCCAACTGCGCACCCGAATCGCTCCCGGCGGTAGTGCCCCAGTTCATCGCCGCGTGCTGGCCCGGCATGAGCCGCGCCCAGCTGCTCGACCGCGCGCGCCGGCTCGCGATACGCGCTTCGCTGCGCGCACACCCCGAATCCGGGCCCGATGGTGTACGGCTGTACGCACTGGTGCTCGTGATCGGGGACGTACGTGCTGAACTTATCGCCCACGTACGACGGCTCGCGCGTCGAGGCGGTGCGCGGCGCGCCAGGGCTTCGTTACCGCCGGCGCGGGACGCGAGGCAAAGGGGGCTTTTCTGAGCACAGGATTTCATTTCTTCGTTGGGAGAGCGGCTCCGTGCAAATAGATGTCGGGGCAGGGCAGGATCCTGTCTGAGTGACGACGCGAAGCAGTTTGGTGTGGGCGCTCGTGCCCATTTCGCGAGACCACGCACCCTGCGGTTGCAGTACGGCGAACAATGCCGCCGGCTGAATATTGAGGACGTGATTTTCGCGAAGCGGCATCTGGCATGTCGCTGGGTCGGCTACAACCTGCGTGAAGCAATGCTGGGCGTCAGCAAGGCAAACCGGCCCGACAGCTTTATCGATCCTCCCGCCGGATCAAGGGAACTTCTACTCTTTCTCTTGCCGATGCGGGAAGCCGGAATTCGCCAGACCGCGCGCCTCGCTAACAATCAATAGTGCTAACTTTTTCGGTCCACTGCGGCGTCTGGTTTGCGCCGGAACCGTTCGACTGGCTGGATTTGTGACGACGACTCTTTAGGCTGGCTTGCCTGCCCTCGCGACAACTGGCTGAACCGTCTGTTGATCTCAAAGGATTCGATCGCCGTAGAAGGGCGTCAAACACTCCGATTCTTGCGGTCAAATTTCGCATAGGATGCGCGTGGAATTTGACCGCAAGAAACGGGGTGATTTCTTGGGGCGCGAATTTCAGTATCTGACTGTGGGGTACGGGTCTCAGCGCATGCATCGCCACGCAGATGATGGGAGCCTGCAATGCGAGTGATATATCTGTCTGCTTACGTATTGGCTGCGTTCGTGCTGTTCGCGAGTACAGAGTCACAATCGACGACATTGGCCAGCGAGCCACAAGCGGCGTCCACTAAAGCCACTACATCGCATGAACTGAAAACTTTGAAGGAGCGGTTGAGCGATAAAGCAAGCGACGAGCAACGTGTTGATAACTGCAAGGTACCCTTTGCGCAGCGAGGAACAAAGGTGCGACCGGATAGTTGCACACATACAGAGCAGATGCAGCAGTAGATCTGTCTCTGTTGCGTAATTAAAAGTGTCAACTCGCGTCGGCGCTTCGGACATGCAACTAACCGTCATGCGCCGCAACCGCCTTCCACGGCTTCGCCACAAACCGTTCGGAAAGAGGGAGGCCAGACTGCTACCCCGCCGACGGCACCGAAACGCGACGACTAGCCTCTCGCCAGACCCTACTCATCACTGCCTAGTCGCAGATACCCCGATCCTGGATCGCGAGGCGGTCCTGCCGTCGCATCGAGGGCGTCGTCGAACGGATCGGGAGAAGCCCATAGCAGAAATGTGAACGACACCAGACGCAGCGGAATGGCGCTTCGATCACGCTGCTGCTGATAATGAACGGACTCCGCCGGCGGCATTGCGGACAGCGCGTGCGCAGTCTTTGCCGATGGGCCGCACACCAATCTTCCTCCGCAAGCTGATGCAGCACACTGATTCGCGACGTCGTCACAGCGAAAAGCCCGTGGATCGCGATTAACGACGTCATCCAGCCGCCGGGCTGGCTGCCGAACGGTGGAGGCGAAACGACGGCAGAACTGCGCCGCATGCGCAAAAAAGTCAGCGCGTGCGATGTCGTCAACGGCTAATGGCGCAGTGCAAAGTGAAAGGCGCAGGGTGCAGACACGCGCCTTGCTGCGTTTTCCGGCTTTATTCCGGCGTCGGAGACCACCGGGACTAATTGACCGATGTTTTGATTGCCGTTGGTTCTGCCCTGCATTTGGCAAGCACCCCTCTGCCACCGAAGGGTACGAAGGCCTCAAGTATGCCGGCGACGAACGCGATGCCGTGCTTCTCGCGCATATCGTCCGGGTTCTAGCCGACTAATTCGTTGAAGCGGGATCAGATCCCGAAACCGCAATACAGGAGGCGTCACTGTTCCGGACTCGTCGCGTTGCTCGACATTACGCCAGGAATGTCGTGTTGCGACTCCTGACCCAAGTGAGCGGATCCTCTACGGCTGCCTGCTCGAAATCAACCATCGCGCGCCCCGCGGACAGAACTGCGCGCTGTTTGCCCGACTGCTTACCGAGAGTGGATGGAACAGCTTGGGCTCTACGTCGGCAATTGTGCAGATTGCTGACTGCGCGCGGCATCGTGCAGACGACGGTCAAGACGTGGAATGGTTAATGACCATCACTCGCCGGCTCGATGGACAGCGGAGTTCCACACCAGCGGCACTCGTGTCACACAGTTCACCATTCCTCCCTCAAAGCTGATCTGCCCAGCAGGATCGAGCGCAAAATCGGGAATGCGCTGGAACCACTCTTCAAGGAAAATGCGAATCTCGTTGCGTGCCAGGAGCGCCCCAGCGCAGCGATGTGGACCGTTGCCGAAGGCTGCATGTTGCGACGCATTAGGGCGCGCAAAGTCGGCATGCATCGGACACTGAAACTTGCGCTCGTCCATGCCGTGTAGCAGCGGACGGACGTACACCCGGTCGCCAGCTTTGAAACGAACGCCCTTGTATTCAAAGTCGCGCGTCATCACGCGGCCTGTGCTGGATGGCGCAAACATGCGCAGCAATTCCTCCACCGCGTTGCCAACGAGTTCCGGGTGTTCTGCCAGCTGACGACGATGTTCAGGATTGCGAGCGAGATAGAGCACGGCAAAGCCCATGGTGGATGCAACCGTGTCGAGTCCACCGAAGATGACATTGACCATCATGCCGCGGATTTCTTGTTCTGTGAGGCGTCTACCGAATACAGTTCCGTTCACTATCGCACTGATCAGGTCCGTACCAGGTTCCTTCTGGCGCTCGCGAATAATACTCTCGAGGTAGCCGAACAGCATCCGTTGTGACCATTCGCGACGCTCGGGGTCGTTGGCGCGAACGCTCGCCTCGGTCCATGCTAGCAGATCGTCCAGATCGCCGAGCGGGAGGTTCACGAGCCGCATGAAGATGGTTATCGGAAACTTCAATGCGAAGTCGGCCATGAATTCACACTGGCCTTTATCCCGGAAGCTTTCGATCAGGGATACCGCCAGGTCGCGGATCTCGCCTTCCATGTCGCGTATGACTCTCGGCGCGAAGAAGCGATTGATCAGTGCGCGATAGTCGGCGTGCTCGGGAGGATCGGCCGAGAGAGGCAAGATCTGCATTGTCGTGCTCGCGGGCAGAGTGATCTCGCGCATGGAAAATGGATCGTGATTCCGCTGCGCGAATTCAATATCTTCTGCTCGCGTGAGGATCCAGTGACCGCCGTTATGCGGTGTCCACACAATGTCCGGACCATCGTGCAGACGCTTCCACGCGCCGACGATGTCAGCTTCGCCGCCGGGAGGTCTGCTGAAATCCCACGCAACAACGAGTTCGTGAGGGACATGGTCGGGAACTGGAACGAGAGGGACTGCAATATGAGACATGTGTGTTCTCCGCGATCAGGTTTTCGCCGTCGGTTTCGGTCAGGTTTGGGAAACAGGTAGCCTGACGACTAACCCATCCAGTTCATTGGTCAATCGAATCTGGCAGCCGAGTCGGCTGTTGTTGCTTGCATCGATGGCGCCGCTCAGCATGTCGAGCTCGGCGTGTTGAGCGGGCGGAATCTTTGCGGCCCATCTATCATCGACGTAGCAATGGCACGTCGCGCAATTGCAGTAGCCCCCGCAGTCTGCGAGGATCCCGGGCACCGAGTTGTCGATTGCGGCTTGCATTAACGACTGTCCCGCAATGGCATCGACGGTATGCTCTGTGTTGTCGTGCTCGATAAAGGTAATCTTTGGCATTTCAGTATCCTAAGGTTCTACAGTGGGGCGAACATCGTAGTGGAATCCGCCTAGCCGACCGTGAAACCGCCGTCTGCAGCGATGATCTGACCGGTAACGTAGCTTGCGGCAGGGCTTGCGAGAAAGAACACGCTTCGGGCAACCTCGATCGGGGCGGCCATTCGTCCCATCGGAATCCGGCCCGCACCTACGATGGGGCCGCGAATCCGGAAGGTCGAGCTGATGTTTTTGCCGCCCTCGCTGGACATGCCGCCCGGAAGGATCGAATTGACGCGGATTCCGTCGGCCGCGAACTCGCTGGCCAGTGAACGCGTGATGCTGTCCACACCGGCCTTCGCAGCGTCGTAATGGGCGTTGACGCCCCATAGCGTGGGTCGAAGCGAGCCAACGGACGAAATGTTTACGATCGAGCCACCGCCGCCCTTCGTCTTCATGCGCGTGATGGCCTCGCGGCAACACAGGAACGTGCCTCGCAGCGTGACGTCCTGCATTCGGTCCCATTGCTCGACGGTCATTTCAAAGAATTCGGCCTTCGAACGGTGCGCGGCGTTGTTGATGAGAATATCTACGCCGCCGAACCTTGCATCGACGCTTGCGAATAGGGCTTTGACGGATGCTTCATCTGCCACGTCGACTTTGCATGGCATCGAAATGCCGCCGCCGGATTCGATATTCGCCGCTGTTGCGGACGCGGCGTCTGCGTTCAGGTCGGCGATCACGACATTGGCGCCGGCTCCGGCAAGCAACCCCGCGATCTCGCAGCCGAGACCTTGCGCAGAGCCGGTAACAACGGCGGTCTTGCCAGTGAGATTGAAAATCTGCGCGAGGCGCGCGCCGATCTGGGTTTCGTTAAACATGGAATGCTCCGTTTCGAGGGATCGAGAAAGGTCAGCTAATCAGAAATCCCCCATCGAGGGTGATTGACTGGCCCGTCATATAGCGGCCTGATGGCCCTGCGAGGTAAAGCACCGCGGCGGCGATATCGGCGGGGTCACCCCATCCGAGCGGCAGGCGCCGCTCCGCATCCGTCCCGGGTCCCGTGAGTTTCCCTGTCTTCAGGCGAGCCTGCATGTCCGGATGAAACTGAACCTTGCCGGGCACCGCCCCAGGAAGAACGCAGTTGACGAGGATCTGGTCGCGGGCATAGTCGAGCGCCGCGGATCGCACTAACCCTGCTACGCCGGCTCGCGCGGCGCCATAGGCGCCATTGCCATTGAGTACGGCATGCGAGGCTCCCATGGTGGTTACGTTCACGATGCGCCCGCCCCGGCCTGCGGCGAGCATGTGCTTGATCGCCTCTCGCATGCAAAAGAACACAGACTTCAGGTCGATCGCCATGACTTCGTCCCAGGCCGCTTCGGAGAACTCCGTAAGCGGCCCGTTATTGGTCATCGCCGCGCAGTTGACCACGATGTCCGGGCTGCCCCAGGCCGCCGTGACCTGCTCGAACAATGCAATCACGGAGGCTTCGCGTTCCACGTCTACCTCTATCGCGATTGCCTCACCGCCCGCCGAAAGGATCTTGTCGACGATCGGTTTCGAATGCGCCGCGCTGTGATCCGCAAATACGACCCGTGCGCCGGCCTCGGCCAGCACGGGTGCGATATCGACGCTGGAATTGCCTCCCTTGTCGGTAATGACAGCGATCTTTCCGCTGATGCCGAATAGCCGTTCAAGCACGGTCGTGGTCATCGAGTTGTCTCCTGTGAGGCTGTCACTAGGTATTTGTTAAGAATTCTAGCGAAAACATCCGACGAGAAATGGTTACCGTAGGGAACAATCAGAGTGAGCTAATTTCACTAATTCAGCGTCTCATGTGCGGCAGGAATGAAGCCACGCGGCGCCATGTTAGTAGACACAGTTGAAACGCGACGCAAAAATGCGCACGACGTTCTAAAAACATAACAGTTGTGCCAGCCGGGATTTCCCTCGTTGCGGGCCTTTTGACCTGCCGCGCAACATGCGCGTGGAGAACGTCGGACAGGCAGATGATGGGCCGGCGCAAACGCACATGCAACTCACAGGAGCGCATCAAGATGAGTGTTGCGACAAATAGCCCCGACCTGATGTATTCACACGGACGACTGCAAGATACTGACCGACTTCCACTGCAGGTTGAGGAAGTTACATCCTCGTGGCTGACCTCGGCGCTCGCGCGGAGCCATGAGGGCGTGGTGGTCGAATCACTGGCCATAGACGACGTGATGTACGGCACGGCTACCAAAGTCAGGGTGCGTCCCGCCTATAACGCACGAGGGCGCGAGCTTGGCTTGCCGGAGTCTCTGATCGTCAAGGGTGGATTTGTTCCTGAATATCGGAATCTGAACGCCTACATTTACGAATACGAGGCGAAGTTCTTCAGCGAAGTCCATCCGCGCTTGTATGCGAATGTGCCTGCCTGCTTCCATGCTGAGACGGATGGTCAAAGCGGGCAGTCGATTGTGATCCTCGAGGATCTGTGTTCTCGGGAAGTGGAGTTCTGTCGCGTGCAAAGGCCGCTGACGTTCGCGCAGGCGGCGGCAAATCTGGATGCGCAAGCGCGGTGGCATGCACAGTTCTGGCAATCGTCTGCGCTCGAGAACGATGGCGAATTGGGCTGGCTCGCGGCGCAGGACCCGCTCCCCGATGGCGAGACCGGTACCTATCACTGGGGCCAGTTGAAACCCGATGTGTTCGCCAGCTATACGCAGTTACCGCGCGGGGCTGCCGTGCCGAAGCGGTTTCACGATCGTGACTGGATGGAGCGGGCGCTCCTCAATCTACGCGCTTTCGACCGGATCGGGCCGATGACGTTTCTCCACGGCGATGTACACCTCGGAAACCTGTATTTCGACCGCGACGGCACGCCTGGTTTTCTCGACTGGCAATCGTATCGACGGGGACCTTGGGCCCATGACGTCACGTACTTCCTGATATCGGCACTGGATATCGCGGATCGGCCGAGATGGGAGCGTGCGTTGCTCGAATACTATCTCGAGCGGCTTGCATTTTACGGCGTCAGCAACCCGCCCTCATTCGAAAGCGCGCTAGATGCCTACCGGCGCCACATAGTCTATGGGCTGTTCTTCTGGCTAGTGAATCCCGTGGAATGGCAGGCGGAAGTCAACAATTGTGCGGTAGCGCCAAGGTTCGCGATGGCCGCGCTTGATCATGACATTCATGAACTCATGGGGCAATAACTTGTCAGGCGCTGAGCAACCCGGCTGGATATGCTGCTGCCGATGTCGCATCGAGTGTGGCGCTTGACGTAGCCACCTTCGCGGAGTACATTTTTCCGATCATCATTCGAAAATATGAATGACGCAAAAACTAGCGAGGAGGCGAAGCATGTCCGAAATGGTTGCACGGCGCACCACGACATGGCACAGAGTGTATGCGTGGGCAGGGCTCGGTGCGCTTTTCGTGTTAGCACAAATCCGCGCCTACGTGGCATGGATTCGTTCAGACGACTTCCGACCCGTCGATTTGGGCGGGGATCCGATTCCGGAGTCCGTGAAGGCGACCATCGACCACTACCAGTGGGTCAGCGTGCTCCTCTTGCTTCCAGTAGCGACATGGTATGTCTACGGAATCGTCAAAAGTCGCCGCATCGACGCGGTGCGTTTGATGATGATCGGCTGGCTCTCGGCATACTGGCTGGATCCATGGCTGGACTTTCTTCGCCCGATGTTCACGTATAACGCCTACGCGCTTAACTTCGGCTGCTGGTGTCGTTTCATTCCATTCTGGCAATCATCGCATGCCCGCATCGCCGAGCCCATCCTCATCGATGCGCCGAGCTATTTCTATACCTTTACGGGCACGGCCGTGGTGGCGCTATGGGCGATGCGTGGGGTCCGCAGGCGTTGGCCTCGCGCGGGCCACGTACGACTCGCACTCGCGGGTTTCGCCGCCATCTGGATGACAATGGGCTTGCTCGACATCGCCGCCAGCCGCTTCATGGGATTCGACGCGTGGCCGGGTGCGTTCCAGAGTGTTTCTTTTTGGGGTGGTCACTACTACCAGTTCCCGGTCTATGAGTTCCTGTTGTTTCCGTCTGCTTTCGTGGCGTCGGCTTTCCTTCTTCTGAGCGTCGACAAAGACGGATTCACGGCCATCGAGCGAGGTGTCGATCGTGTCGAGTGCCATTTAGCGGTTCGCACGGCGCTTCGGGTGCTGGCTTTCATCGCGTTTTGCAACGTACTGAATCTGGCCTACACGACCTCGATGGGTGTGCACGCGCTGTTTGCCGATCCGTGGCCAACAGATATGCCGAGCTGGCTCGCGAACATCCGCTAGCCGTACATAGTCTGCATGTCAAATGTCTCAGCGGAGAACGGATGACGCAATGCACGCCACAGCGCTTCGCCGACGTCGAGTATCGTGTAGAAGACGAAGTCGCTATCGTCACGATGAGCTATGCGCCGGTCAACGGTCTAGGGCTGGGCGTCCGTCGCGGACTTGTCGCCGCGTTCGAAGCCGCCCGGCGCGATGCGCGGGTTCGCGCGATCGTACTCAATGGCAGTGGACGCGGCTTTTCCGCGGGAGGCGACATTCGCGAATTCGGCACGTCTGCAGCGGCAGCCGCGCCAGCGTTGTCACTGCACGTTCATCCGGTGATCGAGGCGAGCGACAAGCCGGTTGTCGCCGCAATCCACGGATTTGCGATTGGTGGAGGTCTGGAAACCGCGTTGGTGTGCCACTACCGTCTGGTCGCGGACAGTGCGCAGATCGGTCTGCCCGAATGCAAGCTCGGCGTGATTCCTTTGTCCGGCACGCAGCGCTTACCGCGTGTGCTGGGCCTTGCAAAATCGATCGAATTCATTCTTGGTGCGCAGATCCTGCGTGCAAGCGCGTTCCGGGGTACCGCGTTATTTGACCGGATCGTCGAAGGCGATGAGCAGCACATATTGCGCCTTGCGATAGAGCTGGCGCGAGAGAAGATAGGTAGCGCGTCGTTGCCGTTGATTCGCCGGTGGCCATTGCCCGATCGCGATCCGGTTTCCGTTCTCGCTGAGGCGCGCTCGCGCCTCACATGTAGCGAAGCAATAGAAAGCGAGTGTCTGAATGCCATCGCTGCCGCGGCCGAGTCGGCCGATTTCGATGCCGGCATGGCCGCAGCCCGTGCGATTTACGATCGCCTCGTTTCGTCTGACGAGGTGTCAACGCAGCGAGACCGGTTTTTCAAGTCGCGCCAGAAGGGCTCCGCGGCATGAGTATCGGCTGACCCGGGGTTACACCAAGAGTTGCTTGCGCAGGTCGCCTTTTCGCACCTTTCCCGAAGGCGTGCGCGGCAATTCTGAAACCACGCAAAGGTGCTCCGGCGTCTTTTGCTTCGCGACACCCGCGGCGGCAAAGTGTGTCTGCACTGCGCCCAGATCGAGCGATGTGTGTTCATGCAAGATGACGACCGCACAGACTCTTTCGCCATATCGCGCGTCTGGCTGCGCCACAACAGCGACGTCGCGCACGGATGGGTGAGTGGCAAGCACTCGCTCCACTTCGAGTGATGAAATGTTTTCTCCTCCGCGAATGACGATGTCCTTCTTTCGGTCCGTGATGGTCAAGCAACCGTTTTCGTCCAGATGGCCGATATCGCCCGTCCTGAACCAGCCATCGTCAGTGAATGCGGCTACATTGAGTTCCGGGTCGGTGTAACCGACAAACAGCTCCGGTCCTTTGATCAGAATCTCGCCGTCGTGTCCAGCGGGGAGCTCGCTGTCCGACTCGTCGACAACGCGCACCTGCGAGCCGGGTTGAATGCTGCCGTCGGTGCAGGCCCGCATGTCAAAAGGCGAGTCGGCCCAGCCAACGCTCACTGTCGAATGCTCGGTCAGACCGTACGCGCGGGTTCCGGCGAATCCGGCGCGATCGGCCATGGCGACATGCTCAGGCGTGACGCCCGTGCCGCCCAAGCCGTAAGACACGAGCGACGCCAGGCTGCGTCCGTCGCGGCGGGCCGCTTCAAGGAGGCCCTGAAGATGGAACGGTGTGCCACCCGACAGCCGCACCCGATACTTCTCGACGAGTCGCGCGGCAAGCGAGGCGTCCCATCGGTCCATGAACACCATCTCTGTGCCTGTAATGAATGGACGCAACAGGAAATTGAAGCCCGCAATATGGCCAGCAGGGAATGGCGTCAGATACGGTCCTGGCCCGTCGATGAACGGAATCTGCCACTCTGCGCCTACTGTGCGATGAGAGTGCTGCACTCCTTTGGGCGAAGCTGTCGTGCCTGACGTGTACAGCAGCAGGCAGATGTCTTCTGACGTTGGCGGGTCGTCAGCGCGCCGATCATGCGTGGTCGCCGCGAGTCGCTGCAGCGCGCTAAACGTGATGCCGTTCGGAGGCGCCCGATCCCCGACGACGATAACGCGCTCGAGCTCGGGCGTGTCGCCGAGCGCGGCGATGCGCTCCAGGTAGTCGGTGCCTGACCAGAAGTCGGGCACGCAAAGAAATCGGGCGCGCGATTGTCGAAGGATAAAGCCGACTTCCGCAGCACCGTAGATGTGGACGATCGGCACGAGCACCGCACCGATCTCGAGTGCAGCCAGATACAGAAGCGCAGTCTCGCGCTGTGTGGGAAGCTGTATCGCGATCGCATCGCCCCGACGCAGGCCGATGGCTCTCAGCGCCCGGCCTATCTCTTTCGCGTCGTGCAGCAGGGACCGGGTGGTGCAAGTATAGGCGCCGCCTTGGGTATGAAAATGGAGTGGCGTCGCGCCGTGCTTTTCGACGGCGTGCGCAATCAGGCCAGCGAGAGGCAGCTCGGTCGACCACGGCGTTGTTTTCGATTCGCGCATGTCGGGATTCATGCTAGCAACGCTCGCAAGAGGCTCACCAGCGCGAGCGGCTGGTCAAGCATCATGTGATGGCCCGCGAGTGGCATCGTGACGGGCCCCTTCGCGCCGGGAATTGCAGCTACGATCCGGCGAGCGCGATCGGCGCTGACCACGCTGCTGCACTCTGCGTGAACATAGCTGACGGGAACGGTAATGCGGGTAAGCAGATCTTCCTCGCCTTCGACCGGCTGGAGGTTCCGCAGCTTCGGGTCGAAGCGCCATACCCAGCCGTCGGCAGTTTGCCGAAGCGATGTCTGCGCGAGATGCGCGAGGAGCCACGGCTCGCAATCCTGTTCGGGGATGAGACGAAAGCGACTGACTGCGGTATGCCAGTCCGGATAGGGACGAGGAGGCGGACGTCGTTCCACGATAGGCACGTTTTCGCCGCGCAGCATGAAATACGAATCGAGCACGATTGCATGCGAGAGACGATCTGGAAAGCTAGCGCATGCCTGAAGAAGGCGCGATCCGCCAAAGCTGTGTCCCACTGCGACGCACGGTCCGGCGCCGATCGCATCCACCACAGCGACGAGGTCGCGCACGAAAATGTCGGCGCTGTATTCCTGCCTGTTGGCGCTGTCGCCCATGCCGCTGAAATCCAGAGCGAAGACGCGAAAGCGATCGGTGAAGAATGGTGCGATGAAGTCCCACCAGTGCGTGTGCCCGAGAAAGCCGTGTGCAAAGACAAGTGGTGGTTTGCTAATGTCTGCAGCGTTCCACGAGACGTAATGCACGATAACCCCGTCGTCTTCAGTGAAGTGAGATCGATGCGGCTCGGTCAAGGCGCGATCGAACCATGAGGGGATACGGTCATTCATGAGGATTTTCCAAAATCTGAGGCTTCCACATGTCGTTGCACGAGACGGTGCGCAGCAGATTACACGCGAGAGGCTCTTCGATGTGCAACATATCGATTGCTTTGCAACGCCAGCTATGCAAGTGTGATGTGCTTTCGATGCGTGTCGATCCAGTCCGCCATTGGGGTGAGTTGGACACCACGTTCGGCAATCGAATCGATATCGACGCGATACCCCACCGCGTTGATCCATTCCTGTGCATTCACCCATCCGGGTGCGAGACCCCTTGTTCGGGCTTCATCCGGTGAGACGTGCGAAACGCTGATCCGTGCGCCCAGAACGTCGCCAAGGCGGCGCGCAACTTCAGACATCGTGAGCTTTTCAGACGCCAGCGGTACGGTCTGACCGTGCCAGCGCTGCGGATCGTTTAGCGCGCTGGCTGCGAACGCGCCCACGTCGTCGGCGGCAATCCAGTCGAGTCGTGCATCGGGTAGCAACGCGCTGAGCAGCAAGCCCTCGCGCAGATGCGGAAACATGGCGCCCGCTTTCGGCTCAGCGAGGTTGTCCATCATGAACGCAGGTTGCAAGATCGTCCATGAGGCGAATCCCGCCGCGCGTACGGCCTCTTCGACGTCCCATTTGTCGGTCCAGTATTTTCGGTTCCAACGCTTCTCGCTCCAACCTGGAAACGTCTCATGGTTGCCGGCCTGCGCCACCGACGTATGAACGAACTGCGGGACGCCCGCAGTGCGGGCCGCGTTGATGAGTGCAAAACCCTGGCGGCGTTCGCGGTCGCTGCGATCAACATCAGGAAGGAGAACGGAGAAGACTGATCCGACGCCCTCCATCGCTTTTTCGAGCGACTTGCGGTCGTCCAGATCTCCCCGCAGCGCCTGCGCATTCATCTCGACGAGTGCCCGTGCCGCCGGCGCGTCTGAATTTCGCGTCAGGAAGCGCACCTTGAGCCCAGCCGCGAGGAGGTGGCGAGCCGTGGCGCCGCCTTGCATGCCAGTGGCGCCGATGACGAGTACCGCGTCGGATGAATTGATCATGACTTGTCCCGAGGTCGAAACGATGGGCTAGGCGAGGCGTATTCTGGTCGGGCAGCTTGCGCGCGATGCCGCCAACCCAATGACAGTCGTTGCAGATTCGTGGCCCCGTGTTTCGAAGCGCACGTTCCGATATTAGCACGACGTTCAGACAACGAGCGAGCGGAGCGTGCCGCCAATTGATTCCTTGGGACCGCGATGCCAGAGAGCATGATCATTCGCGCGAGCAGACGCAAAGACGAAGCTTCGCCTTTGCGTCTGGCATGACGATCAATGCTGCGGCCGTAGCGTTTGAACGAGGCCGCCTTGATGTGCAACGATCACCTCGGAGCCCGGCCGATAAACGTCGGCGATTTCGTCTCCGCGCAGGCGGTTGCCCTGGAAGCCGCGCAGATAGCTCGTCTCGTCGAGTCGCAACGCATGTTCACCCTGCGCGTCGCGCACGATGATCCCGTCCGGTGTGATCGACGTCAGCGTACCCACATAGGGTAGCCGCGGCTCGAACGGAAAACTTCCGCCATGCGGCAGGATGCGCGTGTCGAGTGAAAGACGAAAGCGGTCCGAATGATTGCTGAGCCCAGAGTGCGGCGTGCGTCGGCTCATCAACAGGACGTCGCCCAAGCGGTAGTTCGTGCGCCGCCATGCATCTTCGGGTACGCTCGCAAGATCGATGGGGATGATTTTGTCGCCGTCTTTCCTGTGCAGGCACGCAAGCTTGTGCAATCCTTCCGCTACGGCCAGTCCGCCGACTTGCTCGTCGATATCGCTGAGCGGAATCCAGCAGATGATGAAATCGAGGCGGTCGCTATAGATAGCGTCTTCATGAATGAAGTCGAAGCGCGTGCGGCTTTTGTCGATGGCGGGTGGCGACGTGCGGTATTCGGTGAACGGGACCCAGTAAAGCGGTACGCTGAAAAGCCGCTGAAAGAACGCATGAATCGCGGGGTCTTCCATCACGGTGCGTGCGGCACGCTGCTCATTCATCGCCTTCACGGGAAAGAAGCTGAAATTCTCGCGGTCCTTGCCAGTCCATCGCACGTCTTGATCGTTGCGGTCCACGAAGCCATGACTGGCGAGGTGGTCAACTAGCAGAGCGCGCATGCGCTCCAGCGGCTCGTGGTCTAGAACGTCGCGAAAGAACAGATAGCCGTCTTCGTTCCATCGTTCCTGCAGCGCGGCGTGATTGCCAAGCAGGTCGTTAGAAACGTTGAATTCGCGCATCGTCGGCACGATATCCACGATCGGTGTGCTCATAAATTGTCTCCTTTTGTCGCAGGGGCGGATGTCGCCTCACAGCAATCCGCGCTCTTCGGCAGTGCGGGTCGTGGTGTCGATGCCCAATTCCCGTAGCGTCTCGAGAACGGCAGTGGTGGCGGAGGCGACGGCCGGGAAGCCTGCATACGGAAGCGCCTGAATCAGTACCCCTTCGAGCTCGCGTGCGCTCAGGCCGTTACGCACGGCGATGCGGACGTGGTTCTTTAGTTCGAGTGTCTGCCGGTTGGCGATCAGGATGCCCAGTGTTACGAGGCTGCGCTGCTTGCGCTCGAGCTTGTCGTCGCCCCATACATCGGCGAACGCATAGTTGACGGCAAGGCGTGAAATGTCGGATCCGAAGCCTGTGGATTCGCTTGCTGCTCGCAGGCCGGCTGCCTTGTCTTCACCCATGATTTCGCCGAACACTTTCAAACCATAGGCATGTTTTTCTTCGAGGCTCTTCACTTGTGTCTCCTGTTTAACCGCGGCCGCGCGGCTATTGATAGCGGATGCGACTCCGCTTTCCCCGCCGTTCTTGTTGCCGGCGATACCGACGATGATGCGTGCTACGATCGCTGCTAAAGAGGATCAAAATCTGCATATTAGGGGATCGAAATTCGCAAGCCCACCGCTCCGACTGAGCCAGTGAAAGACGTTGCCGCGCTCGTGCTGCCAGGCAGTTATCTGTCGAGCGTCGGCGCTCTGGTTGACGGATTCGCGCTGATTGCACGACACATATTCACCCAATTCGCACCTCCGTACCGTCACACGATGAAAACGCAGGTACGCCTGCTGAGCACCAACGGAAACAGCCTGGAGTTCGCTGGCGGGCGAGGGATGGAGAGTGACGGGAACCTGCTCGGCGATACTGAGTACCGCATCGTGTATGTCCCGGCTTTCGCCGTGGCCAGCGAAGAGGCACTCGTTACTCTCCTGGACCACGCGAAGCCCTTGACGGAGTGGTTGCGCTGGCAGCGCGCACGGGGAGCCGTATTGGCAGCGAGCGGCACGGGGGCGGCACTCCTTGCGCAGGCTGGGCTGCTCGACGGCGGCCCAGCAGCGGTCCCGCGAGTGCTCAGAAGCCTGTTCCGGTCGCGCTTTCCAAAGGTGCGCGTAAGCACTGGCTCTACGATCGCCGAGCACGATGGCGTGCACACTTGCAGCGTGCCAGCAGGCGAGTGGCAACTCGTGGCCCGCCTCGTCGATCGTGCAATATCGCCGCATACCGCCCAATGGCTTGCATCTACCACAGGCACGGACGGCGCCCGCGAGGAAGGCCGCTTGACGAGCGACGATCCTCTCGTGAGCAGCGCGCAATTCTGGCTCGCGCAGCGTTTCGCTCAGGACTTCAAGATCAGCGAGCTGGCGGACGTCCTCGCCGTTAGCCATGCCACGTTGCTGCGGCGCTTTGCGCGGAGCCTGGGCATGACGCCGCGTGCCTATGTGAGCTCACTACGCATCGAGTCTGCAAAGCGAATGCTGCGTAACACGCAGATATCAATCGAGCAGATCGCCGTCATGGTCGGCTATTCGGACGTGCGCGCATTCCGCAACATTTTTCACAAGCACGTTTCGACGAGTCCTTCCGCGTATCGGCGGCGTAGGACGGACCGCGAATGAAGGCGGCCCGCGTTCAGGCTGAATATTTGTCGAGTTCCGCCTTGCCGATATCGGCTGTCCGAAAACGTTCGAGCAGGTAGTCCACGAAAACCCTGACTTTGGCAGGCAAGTACTGGCGGTGGGGATAGTGAACATAGATGCGGGGTCCCGTACTGTCGGCCTCGTCACTCCGCACCCTGTATTCGGGAAGGACGATCCTGAGTGCTCCGGAATGCAGATACGGCAGCACCACAGGCACCGAGGACGGCGTGATGCCGGCGCCGCTGATCGTGGCGACCAGACTGATATCCGGCTGACCCGCCACGGTGAGGCGGCCGCGCGAATGATGGATGAACGTTTTATTCCTGCGCGCCGCGCCTTTGCGCGTACTGCCGGGCAAGCGTTCGAGATGAAGCGCTGCGAGTCCAAAAGCCATACGAATGCCGACGAAGTCATGTACGGTCAGTTCATCCGGCGACTGGGGCACGCCCTTGCGTTCAAGGTAGTCCGGGCTTGCGACCAGTACGATAGGGTAGTCACACAGCGGACGGGAGACATGGTTGGTCCCGCGTCCCCGCGCATGCTGGATGCTCACGTCGACACCGTCATTTACCAGGCTGGGCGCAATCTCGTCGTAGCTGATGTCGATTTCGACGAGTGGGTAGCGTTGAAGAAACTCGGCGATTACCGGAGTCAGACAATGCCTTCCGAACGTGGGCGTCACTGAAACCTTGATCAAACCCTCGGGGTGCTCGGGACTGCGTCGCACGTCCGCGACGGCTTCGTCGAGTTGACTCAACAAAGGCGCCACGCGTTGAAAGAACTGCCGTCCCTCGCTCGTGAGACTGAGCTTGCGCGTGGTCCGGTTGAAGAGACGCACACCCAGTTCGCGCTCCAGAGCGGCAATGCTCTTGCTAACGGCAGGCGGTGTAACCTGGAGCCGCGTCGCCGCCGCGATGAAGCTGCCGCAACGGACGGCCTGAACGAAAGGCAGCAGGTGTCGGATTTCGGGCATCGTAAATTAGTGAAAAAAAGTCACTCTAGAGGTTCCATTTGGTAAGCAGTGTAAAACATCAGCCGCCACTAGAATCGAATTTATCAAAGGCGGACCGCGTCGCGCGCTAGCCCGACAGCGAGACTGTTCAGGAGACGACGCGATTGAGCGCGACGGCGAGCGACCGGCGCCTGCCCCTGCATGCGTCTGCTGCCAGTAGAAGTCAAACGCTCAATGGAACAGCACATGGCATTTTTCTCATCGCACCAACGCCCAATTGACGTCCCCGGCGGCCTCTTTATCGGCGGCACGTTTGTCGAAGGTGATGGCGCTGCGAGCATCGGGCACGTCAACCCTTCGACAGGTCATCCGCAGGCCGTTGTGCGCCTGGGTAGCTCGGGCGACATCGACCGCGCGGTCAAGGCGGCCAAGGCGGCGCAACGCTTATGGATGGAGATGGGGCCACGCGCGAGGATGCGATGCTTCAGGCGCCTCGGCGAGCTGCTCGAAGCGAACAAGGAGCAGTTGGCTTTTCTCGGAGCCCGCGAGTCCGGCATTCCAGTATCACTCCCGCTGATGGACATGGCGCTTGGCTGGGTCGATCACTACATGGGATGGATCGACAAGATCGAGGGTTCATATGGTGAGTCCTATCCGGCGCCGGGCTTCAGCTACACGCGGCGAGAGCCCTATGGTGTAGTGGGCGTCATCATTCCCTGGAACGGTCCCCTCATGGCGACCTGCATGATGGCGCTACCGGCAATCGCGGCTGGCAATGGTGTCGTGTTGAAGCCGCCAGCGCTGGCGCCTTTCGTCGCGCTGCGAATCGCCGAACTCGCTCATGAGGCCGGCTTGCCGGCGGGGCTGTTCAACGTCGTACCCGGTGAGGCGGAGGCGGGCGAGGCGCTCGTGGCTCACCCCGACGTCGGCAAAGTCACCTTCACGGGCGGCGAAGGCGTCGCGCGGCGCGTAATGGCAACGGCGGCGGCATGTCTCAAACCGGTCGCATTGGAACTGGGCGGCAAGTCCGCCAATCTCGTCTTCGAAGACGCCGATCTCGACGTCGTAGCGGTAAAGGCGGTCTATGGCGCGTTGGCACTGAGCGGACAGGGTTGCGTAAACCCGACTCGGTTACTCGTTCACCGAAGCCGCTACGACGAAATGGTAGCGCGTGCCGCTGCGATAGCTGCCAGCATGAAGGTAGGCGATCCCTTCGATGCCGATACTGTCGCTGGACCGGTGATATGCCAGTCGGCTTGCGATCGTATCCTCGGCGTCATCGCGCAAGCGCGACGCCACGCGAAACTCGTTGCGGGAGGCGAGCGGTTGGGGGGTGAGCTGGCCAACGGTTTCTTCATCGAGCCAACCGTGTTTGCCGATGTGCAGCCCGGCAGCGACCTGGAACAGAACGAGGTGTTCGGTCCCGTGTTGTCTATCACTCCGTTCGCCGACGACGCCGAAGCCCTCGCGATTGCCAACGGTACGCGTTATGGACTAGGTGCGTATCTGCACACCAGCGATCTTGACCGGGCGCACGCATTCGCCGAGCGCCTCGATGCGGGCTACGTGAGCATCAACGGCTTCGCTTCGATGGCACCGGGCGCGCCGTTCGGCGGATACCGGCAAAGCGGGTTCGGCAGAGTGGGCGGCTGGGCGGGAATCGAGGAATATCTGCAACTCAAGAACGTTTTTGTTGCACGAAGAGAATGCAAGCGATGAGCGAGAGTGTTTTCGACTATATCGTGATCGGTGGCGGTTCGGCTGGATGCGTGATCGCGTCCCGGCTGAGCGAGAATCCTTCCACTCGCGTGTTGCTGCTGGAGGCGGGCAGGGAGGGGAAGGGCTTCATCTTCGACATGCCAGCCGGCAGTTTCGCGCTGATGGGAAATCCCAAGGCAGACTGGATTTATCCGACCGCACCGGATCCCTCCGCTGGTGCGCGCGTGACGACATGGGCTGCCGGAAAGGGGCTAGGCGGAAGCAGCAGCATCAACGGGATGGTCTACATCCGCGGCCAGCGTGGAGACTACGACGCGTGGCGCGACAGCGGGTGCACAGGCTGGGGATTCGACGATCTACTTCCGTATTTCCGGAAGTCTGAGAGGTTTACTGGTCCGGCGTCCTCCGCGCATGGATCTGACGGTCCGTTGGCGGTCTCGCCGCCGCGCGTATTGCATCCGTTGGCACACACATTTCTCGAGGCAGCCGCGCATTGCGGCATGCCAACGCGAAGTGAGTATTGCGCGGGAGACGTGCATGGATCATTTATCGTCTACGGCACTACTCGGAAGGGCAAGCGCTGCAGCACACGCAAGGCGTATCTCGAACCTGCCCTGGATCGGTCCAATCTCACTGTCGCTACAGACGCGGTCGTGGACCGCGTGCTTTTCGAAGAACGGCGGGCGATTGGTGTAAAGGTGATCGTCGCGGGCGAGAGGCGGACATTTACCGCTCGCCGTGAGGTTGTGCTGAGTGCGGGAACGATCGCGTCGCCCGCCGTGTTGTTGCGATCCGGCATCGGCGCTGGTACGGATCTGTCCTCGATGGGAATCGAAATCGTTGCCGATCTGCCCGGCGTTGGCCGCAATGTGCAGGAGCACTGCGGGGTTTCGCAAAGCCGCCTGATCGACGTGCCGACGTACAACACAATGGTGGGCCCGCTGCGTCTAGCGGGACATCTGCTGAAGTATGCAACGCTCAAGAGAGGGATTCTGACTTCGATAGCAGTCCACGCGATGGCCTACGCGCGCAGCGCACCCGGATTGAACGAGCCGGACATCGCCATGAGCTTCTTGCCGCTGGCGATAGGATTCGTCGGCGGACATCCCGCGCTGGCGAAGCAGGCAGGCGTTACGATCGGCTCGCAGGTGCTGAGGCCCCATGGACGCGGACGCATCCGCCTGAATGATCTCGATCCACACTCCAAGCCGCTAATCGAGCACGCGTTGCTTGGTGATCTGCGCGATCTTGCGCTGACGATCAAGGGCAGCCGTCTCGTGACCAAGATGTTCTCCGCGCCCCCGCTGGCGAGACACGTCATCGGCGATCTTGAACCCGCGTCGTTGCCTCAAAGCGATAGTGCGTGGGAGGCCTATGTGCGCCAACGTGTGGGCATCGGTTACCACCCGGTAGGCAGTTGCCGGATGGGAACGGACGACATGGCCGTTGTCGACGCTCACCTGCGGGTTCACGGTGTCGAGCGGCTGCGCGTAGTCGACGCTTCCGTCATGC
This sequence comes from Paraburkholderia sp. HP33-1, assembly GCF_021390595.1. NCBI lineage: Bacteria > Pseudomonadati > Pseudomonadota > Betaproteobacteria > Burkholderiales > Burkholderiaceae > Paraburkholderia > Paraburkholderia sp. HP33-1. The sequence continues at coordinate 150,815 of NZ_JAJEJR010000004.1, forward strand.
CGAACATCATTTCGGGCAACACGAACGCTGCAACGATCGCTGTCGCCGAGAAGGCTGCGGAGGTGATCATCGCGGGTTGATCTCAGGACAATTTTGGCCCCGGTTGAAACTTGGGTGAAATGCGATCGTATTCGACCTACCGGGACGCAGCTGCCATCGTGACGGACCGCTGGAAGGGATGACGCTAAAGCGGCAGGCTCGCTCCGTTCTCCGTGACATGGACGATGCGAACATCGAGCGCGCCGTTCTCCATCGCCGGGATTCTTCTAACGTTCATCTAGCACCACGGTTTTACCCGCCAGTTCCGCTCAGCAGCATGTTCCGTTCGTCGCGAGACAGCGTGAAAACACAAAGCATTTCGGCAAGTCGCTCAGTCTGCTGCTTCATGCTATCGGCTGCCGCCGTGTGTTGCTGAACGAGCGTCGAGTTTACCTGTGTCATCCGGTCCAACTGTTCTACCGCCGCGCTTACCTGACTGACCCCGGCCGACTGTTCTCGCGATGCCTCGGCGATCTGGCCAACCAGTTCGGTTACCCCGCGAACTTGTGCAACGATGTCGGCGATCGTCTTGCCTGCCGAATCGACCAGCTTCGATCCATCCTCGACCGTTTCCACACTTTGCGTGATCAGCGCCTTGATTTCCTTCGCGGCTTGAGCGCTGCGTTGAGCGAGATTACGTACTTCCCCCGCTACCACGGCGAACCCGCGTCCGTCTTCGCCGGCTCGCGCCGCTTCGACTGCAGCGTTCAGGGCCAGGATGTTGGTCTGGAAAGCGATGGCGTCGATAACCGAGATAATGTCCGCTATCTTGCTACTCGATTGCGTGATTCTTTCCATCGTCCAAATGACCTGATCTACCACCCGGCCCCCATCTTCCGCTGCTTGGCTCGCGCGGGCTGCCAAATCACTCGCCTGTCTGGCCGCGTCGGCATTGTTGCCAACCGTCGAATTGATCTGCTCCATCGAAGCAGCCGTCTCTTCGAGACTGCTCGCCTGCGTTTCCGTTCGGCCGGAAAGCTCGAACGTGCCCGAGGCAATGTCCGAAGTCGCCTTTTGCATGGCCTTTACGCCATTGCGTACGTCGAGCACGGTGGCACGCATGTTGATACTGACCTGATTCAAGGTTCGGAGCACGTCACCGATTTCATCGCTTCGAACGCTGTGGCACGAGGCACTTAGATCGCCCGCGGCAATCTTCATCGCTGTCCGCGCAGCTTCCTGCAGCGGGGCGGCGATGACGCGCGACAGGAAAACCCCTGCCGCGGAAGTCAGCAGAATCAGGGCAACGAGTTCGCTCCAGAACGAGAACGAGGAAAGACCGTCGCTGCCGCTTGCCAGTTCGAGTATGTTCACCAGGGTGAGCGCGAAGAGGGCGCCCCAGATGTAGCGCTTGAGTCCAAATGAGCGAATCCGGCTAGCGGCTTTTCCAAAGAGGCCGCGACGAACGATGCGCCCTTGTTCCCAACCGAGTTTTCCATCACGGTCGAGGCTCAAGCGTCGGTAAAGTGCTTCGGTCCGCTCGATTTCCCCGTGAACCGGCTTGCTCAGAACCATCAGGGAGCCAATGTATTGCCCGTGCGAAACGAGTGGCGCCATGTTCAGGCGGCACCACACGAGCGTGCCACGCTTGCAGGCAAGCTTGATAAGGCCGCTCCAGGACTTGCCCTGCTTAACAGCCGCGCCGAGGTCGGCCAGTACCGGTTGCGGAACATCGCGTATGCGGTTCGCTCCCTGCATTGTCTGGAGCTCCTGCAGCGAATATCCGGTCACGCGTTGATAAACCGGGTTCGAATAGACGACCTGAGATTTCACGCCTACGCAGCAGACCATCAGCTCATGGTCCTCCAGCTCGTATTCGCGATTCGAATTGTTCTCTTGCCCCATTCTCCGTTCCAACCCATCCCAGCCGCCTTGGCCATTATTCGTATTATAGAACGACATTCAAAAATGTACGTTGAACGCTTCTGAACGTCAAGCTGGGGTGCACCCGACATGGCGTTGGATGTATCGTGCATACACCAAGTCGCGTTCAACAATGTGACCAGGGTTCGCCCTTGGTGCACCGAAACGGGACAAAGGCGATATGCTGGCGGCACCCGATATCAAAGCCATATCACGTCATGGAATTGCGGCATCTCAGACACTTCGTTGCGGTTGCGGAGACCCAGCACTTTGGCCGTGCGGCTGCGCGCCTAGGCATGGCGCAGCCGCCGCTCAGCCAGTCGATCATGCGGCTGGAAGAGCAGCTTGGTATCAAGCTCCTCGAACGCACACCGCGGGGCGTTTCGCTTACACCCGCCGGAGCCGCGTTGCTGGCGGAAGCGAAGCCACTGATCGCGCAAGCGGAGCTGGCCGAGCGGCGCGTGCGGCAAGCCGCCGACGAACTGGCGAGCTTGAGCGTAGCGTTCGTGCCGATGTGTGCCCTGAGAATCATGCCGCTGGCCATTCAGGGGCTTCGCAAGCAATGGCCTGGCGTTGATGTCCGGTTGATCGAGCGCGGCAGTGCTTTGACCGTCGCCAGCGTGAAAAATGGCAGCATCGACATGGGCGTGGTAGTTACCAGCTCCGCGGACCTCTCGGGTTTAGAGAGCGTGGTCATCGAGCGTCTGCGCGTGGTGGCCGCGGTCCCGGCGAAATGGCCCGTGGCGACGCAGCGCTCGATTCGCATCGTGGATCTCGCGCGATATCCGCTCATCATGTTCCCACAGCAGATGTCGCAGCCGCTCTTCGCTGCGTTCGAGGCAGCGCGCCGCGAGGCGGGGCTGTCGCCGCGGGTGACCCAGCAAGCCCGCCATCCATACACGATGCTCAACCTCGTGGCTCACGAACTGGGCATCGGTCTGATGCTGGACTCGGCGCGATACTTGCCAGTGGAGGGTGTCGCCTTTGTCGACATTGAAGATGTTCCAGCTTCAGGCGAAACCGAAGTATCGCTGGTCTGGGCGGATCGACCTCACAAGCCCTACCACCGATCGATGCTCGACATCATGCGCGACATCGCGTCGCCGACGACTACGTGAGCCGCGCAGTCACACCGTTCAACAGTTTCACTATCGTTGCTCCTTCCGTCATTCGCATCCTCGTTTATCTTGACACCATGAAGTCGTGCGTTTATTTTTCCGAATGATGTTCACAAAATAACCCGCTCGCACGGCGAGCCAAAGGAGGAGCAGTGAGCACGAATGTGGCGAGTCTATTCAATCTCGATCAGAAAGTAGCGGTGGTGACAGGGGCGGGCTCGGGCATCGGCCGTGAAACGGCTCTGCTGCTGGCGTCGGCCGGCGCGGCGGTGGTCGCGGCAGATTTGAACGAGGAAGCGGCGCAGCAGACGGCCAAACAGATCCAAAGCGCTTCCGGCAAGGCTATCGCGGTCAAAGTGGACATCGGCGATGAATCGTCGATTCTCGCGATGTACGAGGTCGTGCAGGCGAAGTTGGGGCGCCTCGATATTCTCGTCAACAACGCGGGCATCTATCCGAAGACGCAGTTCGTCGAGACATCGGCCGAAAAGTGGGACAAGGTGCTCGGCGTCAACCTGCGCGGCACCTTCCTGTGCATGCGCGAAGCGATCAAGCGGATGCGAGGTGCCAAGAACGGCGGTTCCATTATCAATATTTCGTCGGTGGCTTCGCTGCAACCGGTGATTTTCGACAACGGTGACTACGGCGCATCGAAGGCGGGGGTCAACAACCTCACCAAGGTGGCAGCTCTGGAATTCGCAGCGGATGGGATTCGTGTGAACGCAGTGCTGCCCGGGGGCGTGGCAACCGAGGGCGCGGCCGCATCGACGAAGGTTCATCAGGCCCACGGGCCGATTACGCAGCCTGGTCGCATGCCGCTGGGCCGCATCGGCGTCGCCTCCGATATCGCGAGGGCAGTGCTGTTCTTCGCCTCGCCCGCATCGGACTATGTCACCGGGCAGCTTCTCGCCGTCGATGGCGGCTTCCAGATCTCCTGATTGACCATCTGCGTCTCAATTCGAATCGCTAAGCTGCATTGAGAGCGCGGCTTAGCGCTTGAATCGACTTTCCTCGATTGATTGCCGACCCGTTAGCGCACATGTCCGTGTGTGCAACGGGCGCGCGCACGCGCTTCGTTCCTTCACCGCATTAGGTAGTGAAAACACCGACGACGTTAATTGAACGACTTGTTGCATAACCGTTTTCCGTGGCCTAGGATGTCTATCTAGAGGCGCCGTGCATGCGCCCAAGAGGCATAAGCCTGATCGGAGACATGCGATGTACATTCTCGACAGCGATCTACGTGGTCCTCTTGCGGACTATACGTTCGACTATCGTCGCCAGCGCGCTGAAAAGCGGGCTCTCTCGTCGGACGAATCGGCTCGCGCAAAACAACTGAGTTGGGCGGCGCGCGTGCTGGGTGCTATGGCGCCTCGTATTCGCGACAAGATGCGCACGGAGGGCAGGGTGCGATGAAAACGCTGACTCGCGAGAGCGCTCGCGAAGCGCGCAGGGTATGGCTCCCGCTCCTTCTCCTGTCGATTTCGGCAGCGGCCGCCTGGCTGTTGCAACGTGACCTGCGCATGGACGAACTAGGCCGGTCGGCGCTTTTCGACGTCGTGATGACGTTTGCCGTGCTTGGGACGACAGCATTCGCGGGCCTGATCGGCTGTGCGATAGCGAGCCGTGCGCGAGCGCAGGAGACCGATTTGTCGACTGGCGAAGGTTATTGCTTCCTGGGCGCGCTGATCGGTGCGGTCGTCTTTTTTGTCGCCATGACCATCTAATTGTAGAAGCCATGAATAAAGAGTTGAACGCACGCGTTGAAGCGCTGTTGGACACGCAGGCCATACTCGAATGCGTGCACCGGTACTGCCGTGGGGTCGACCGCATGGACCGTGAGTTGACGCTTTCGGCGTACCATCCGGACGCGATCGACGATCACGGCGCATTCGTCGGGAATGCAGAGGAATTCGTTGATTGGGCCTTCGCATACCATACCGAGCACCAGCTGTCGCACCATCATATGGTGTTCAATCACAGCGTCGAATTGCAAGGCGACGAGGCGCACGGGGAAACGTACTGGCTCTTCTTCGGAGAAAATCGCGTTAAGCCAGACACGCTAGCGGTGGGGCGCTATATCGACCGCTTCGAGAAGCGTGATGGCGTTTGGGCGATTGCCGCTCGTGTCTGTATCTCCGAAGCGATCAACGAACTGACGCCTGCAAAAGTGCCTGCTGCGTGGCGCGAGATCCTGATGAGCAATGGCGTTAGTGAAAGAAATCGCGAAGACGTCTCTTACGAGCGGCCTCTGACGACGCGTCAACCCAGCGAGGTTTAAGGCCTCACGGAAGCCTGCAACGACGTTCACCGAGGACACGGGAATCGAGTTGCCATGAAAGCCAACGTCGGCAGGAAGCCGACGTTGGCTTTCAGCTATTTGGTAAGGGCGTGATCGTGCTGTGACCGACGATCGAGAGAAACTCGCGGCGCGTGGAAGGATCATCCCGGAATGCGCCCAGCATTCGACTCGTCACCAGCGACGCTCCGGGCTTATGCACGCCTCGCGTGCTCATGCACTGATGCGCGGCTTCAAGAATCACAGCCACCCCCTTGGGCTGCAGCACGGTGTTCAGTGCATCGGCGATCTGAACGGTCATCTTCTCCTGAATCTGCAGACGCTTGGCGTAGACGTCGACGAGGCGCGCGAGTTTGGAGATGCCGACCACGCGATGCTCGGGTAAATAAGCAACGTGAGCACGTCCGATGATGGGCACCATATGGTGTTCGCAGTAGCTTTCAAAGCGGATGTCCTTTAACACCACCATCTCGTCGTAGCCATCCACTTCGGAAAACGTGGTTGCGAGAATCTGCATCGGATCCGATTCGTAGCCCGAGAAGAACTCGCGGTACGCGCGCGCGACGCGTGCCGGCGTTTGCATGAGACCTTCTCTATCAGGGTCGTCGCCCGCCCACCGGATGAGCGTACGCACGGCTTCTTCCGCCTGATCCCGCGTGGGGCGAAGCGACGTTTCCTCACCCGCAATGTTGTTGTCCCGCTTGTTCATCGACTCTCCTGATCGTTGATGCCTCCTCATGCCATCACAGACGTGTCTGCGAGTGCAGCACACGAATGTCGGTAGCGTGGAGAAAGTGTATATAATTGCACGGTGTTCGTAAATATAAACGTGTACTAAACCTCACACGCGACGCTCGACGGCTGCACATTGAAGATTCAGGTTGCACTTACACAGAGATCAGCACATGAAAACGCGCATTACGGATTTACTCGGGATTCGATACCCCATCGTTCAGGGGGGCATGATGTGGGTGGGCCGCGCCGAACTGGCCGCTGCGGTCTCGAACGCCGGTGCGCTTGGCACCATCACCGCTCTCACGCAGCCCACGCCCGAGGCGCTTCGCAACGAAATCGCTCGCGTTCGCTCAATGACGGATCAGCCATTCGCCGTAAACCTGACCATCTTGCCGACGATCAAACCTGTGCCATACGACGAGTACGTGCAGGCGGTCGTGGAGAACGGCGTGAAGATCGTCGAGACGGCGGGACGCAATCCCGAGCCATATATGCCGGCATTCAAGGCGGCGGGAATGAAGGTCATCCACAAGTGCACGTCGGTGCGTCACGCGCTGAAAGCAGAGGCGTTGGGATGCGACGCCGTGAGCGTGGACGGATTCGAATGCGCCGGACATCCAGGTGAGGACGACGTGCCCAATCTCATCTTGTTGCCGGCTGCGGCCGCCAGGCTGCGCATTCCAATGCTTGCGTCAGGTGGTATCGCGGATGCGCGCGGCATGGTCGCCGCGCTTGCACTCGGCGCGGATGGCATCAACATGGGCACCCGCTTCATGGCCACGCGGGAGGCGCCGATTCACGAGAACGTCAAGCGCAGGCTCGTCGAGCATGACGAGCGCAATACAGCGTTGATCTTTCGGACGCTGAAGAACACGTCGCGAATCTTCAGGAATTCGGTAGCCGAGCAGGTGTTGGAACTCGAGCATAAAGAGGGCACGACATTTGCGGATCTCAAGCCGCTTGTGAGCGGTGAGCGCGGCAAGCGGGTGTACGAGACGGGCGATACCGAAGACGGAACGTTCCCGGCTGGCCTCGCAATCGGGCTTATCGAGGATATACCCACCTGTGCGGAACTCGTGAGCCGGATGGTCACTGAGGCGCGCGCACTCATTCAGGGACGGCTGACCGCGCTCGTAGAAGAGAACTGACTCCGAGAAGACGGCAATCGAATGCGGCTGTGCGCGCCTGCGATTGAGCGGACGCGAACAGCCGGTGCATGCATCACGATCGCAATCAGGCGGGCGAGGTTGGATGACGCTGTTCGTCGAGTCGTTCGAGGTGAGCCAACAGCGACCGGGACGCGGCTGGCCGGAGCCTTTCGGGAACATCAGCGTAAGCAAGACGCAGCCAGTCGTCGATCGACCCGGTCGGCAGCGCACTGACCGCCTCGGCGATCTTTGCTTCCCGCGCGAGACGGTGTGCCTTGAGGCGGGCGATCCGGTCGCGCGCGCAGTCGAGTACGTACCCGTGTGCAGGCAGAATAAATTCGATCTCACGTTCGGCGCAGATCGCGTCCAACCGGTCCAATGACGTGAGGTACGCCGTCATGTTGCCGTCCGGAGGGTCGATGATGGTCGTGCTGCCGTTCAGAATGTGATCGCCGCTAAATAGCAGTCCATCTTCCAGAAGGACCAGGCACACGTGGTTGCTTGCGTGCCCCGGCGTTGAGACGATGAGCAATCGATGCGTCTCGCCGCCATGAGCAAGCGTTAGCAACTCCCCATCGAACAAGTCATGGTCGGGGACGAAGTGATTGCTTGCCCTGTCGCCGGGCCGAGACGGCAGGCCTAGGATTGGAGGCTTGTGCTGGCACATGGACTGCAGTGGTCTCGCTCCGGTAGCATGGTCCACATGGGAGTGCGTGCAGACGATCATTCGAATGTCGCCACCCGTCGCTGCAAAGATGCGTTGAAGATGCGCCCTATCGTCCGGCCCCGGATCGATTACGATAAAGCCGGTCGCCGCCGTGCCGACGATGTAGCTATTCGTGCCTGGGCCCGTCATCATCCCGCCATTCGCGGCCGTCAAGCGCAATACGTTTCTGAGAAGCGGGACGGCTTCGGTTGATTGCCAATCGAGTGCGTGGAGAACTTGACCGTCAGGACACACGAGGCGCAGTTCCCCGTATGGAGGGTCACCCTCCATGCAGCGCACGACACTGCCTGCCCTCATCCCACCGCGCGGACAACTGCTCCAGAGCGACCTTTCAGACGTACACGCCGCGAGCACTGCATCAACCGATTCGAACGAGCTAAGGCGTTCAAGCGTGCGCACGGTCGGGAAGATCATCGTGAAGTCGCCGGCGGCATGGCGCGCCAGCGCCTCATCGGGACGGACCCACACGGGTTCGAATTGTTCGGTGCCGTCCGCGACAGCGGTTTGATCGAGGGGCATGCGCGCCACGAAAAACTGCACGTCAAAGCGCCGCGGCAGGTCGCGGTCGGTGATCCAATGCGCAAACGGATAAACGCAATCCGCCGCGAGTGTGAGGCCATGCTGTGAGCAATGGATCTCGATCGCTGTTGACCGGTCTAGCCTTGCAATGTCGTAGTCGACGACAAACACGCCATCGTGTCGCCGTGCTAGCAGCACGCCGAGCTCTTCGAATGTTTCTCGAATGGCGGCCACGGCCTCAGTCGCTTGATCATCTCCTTGCGTGGCACGTCGTCGAACGCTGCCGGCGATTCGTCCATCGGATGGATCGATTGAGCCGCCTGGGAAGACGAACGCGCCCGGCGCAAAGCTCGCTTGCGCCGAACGTCGTGTCATCAGTACTTCAATGGTGTGCGACCTGTCGTATTGCGCATCGCGTAGCAAGAGCATCGTCGCCGCAGGGCGTGGAGCCACCGGCTGTCGTAGCGGGTGAAGCAGTTGTTCGGGGCGTACCACGTCTCTCCCTCTGGTTGAATGGATAACGCTGCGGGAGCCCCTAAATGCGCTCGAATATGGCCGCGATGCCTTGGCCTCCGCCGATGCACATTGTCACTAGCGCATAGCGCCCACCGCAGCGATGCAACTCGTGAATGGCTTTGACGGCAATGACCGCGCCCGTTGCGCCAATCGGATGGCCGAGCGAGATGCCTGATCCGTTTGGGTTGACCTTGGCGCTGTCGAATTCCAGCTCCTTTGCAACGGCGCAAGCTTGCGCAGCGAACGCCTCGTTCGCTTCGATCACATCGAGATCTGCAACGGTCAAACCCGCGCGCTGCAGTGCCTTCCGTGTTGCAGGCACCGGACCAATGCCCATGTATTGCGGGTCGACGCCCGCGTGAGCCCAGGAAACGAGGCGCGCAAGTGGACGAAGGCCGCGTTGCTCGGAGGTGCGGCGGGCCATCAGCAGGACTGCTGCGGCGCCGTCGTTGAGACCGGACGCATTGCCGGCCGTGACCGTGCCGTCTTTTTGGAACGCCGGGCGCAATTTGGCGAGGTCGGCGATGGACGTGCCCGACCGCACATGTTCATCGGTGTCGAAAAGGACCTCGCCTTTTTTCGTACGCAGTGTTACCGGCACGATCTGTTCGCGGAAGTTGCCGTCATGAATAGCTTGGGCAGCGCGCCGGTGCGATTCGACGGCGAGCAGGTCCTGGTCGTCGCGCGAAATGCCATACTTCTTCGCGACGTTCTCTGCGGTTACGCCCATATGGCAAGCGCTGAAAGGGTCAGTCAACGCGCCGACCATCATGTCGATCAGGCGGATGTCGCCCATGCGCGAACCCCAACGTGCGCCGGTCGCGACGTATGCTGCGCGCGACATGCTTTCTGCACCTGCGCCGATTGCAATCTCCGTGTCACCGTGCGCAATAGCCTGTGCGGCGGAGATGATAGCCTGGAGGCCGGAGCCGCACAGCCTGTTGAGCGTTAGCGCCGGTGCGTCCGCGCTGACGCCGCCTTCCATTGCGGCGACGCGCGCGAGATACATGTCGCGTGGCTCAGTATGGATAACGTTGCCCAACACCACGTGACCCACATCTTCACCCGGCAGCTTCGTGCGCTCGAGTAGCGCGCGGACGACTGTTGCGCCTAGCGTCGTGGGCGGAACGCTCGATAACGCGCCACCGAAATCTCCAATAGCGGTGCGAACGGCAGCGGTGACGACGACCTCATCCGACATGATGGCTCCTTGATCCCGATGATCGGCTACGATCCGATGTCATGTTTAACAATATGAATGACGTTCATAAAGTAGCGCATTTTCCGTTTTGTGTCCACGTTATTGTGCGGTGCGCAAGGCCCGGATCGTGACGGGCATCCAGTGCCGTATTTGCGCCAGATCCAGCGTTTGGTATCGGGCTTCCTATTGGGTGTAAACGGATAGACGTGATTGCGATTTGGCGTTATGCTGGTTCAACATTATGATCGACGTTCAATTATTGGTTGACGTTGGTCCGCAAGATCCCTGCGCGTCGGAAGGCGATGTGAGCGCTTGCGGGACATGACTTGCCAGATAACAACAGGACGACTCAGATGGATGCAGGTACGGCTTCGCACGACCCCCTGATGGATGTGCCGTTTCGCCCAATTCGCCTCGGCAGCATGGATGCCATCGTCGAGCGAAGACGCGATGGAAGCGTGGTATATGAACTGGAGGAACCGCTCGAACCGTATCCTGTCCGCTTGACGGAGCGGCTCGAACACTGGGCGAGCGTCACGCCCGATCGCGCGTTGCTCGCGCGGCGGACGCCAGACGGCAAGTCATGGGAATCCCTGACCTATCGGCAGGCGTTTGACGGAGCGCGTGCGCTGGGGCAGGCGCTGCTTGATCGAGGTTTGTCTCCGTCTCGTCCGTTGATGATTCTTTCGGATCGAGGCTTCGAACACGCGCTTTTCGCGCTCGCCGCGTTGCACGTCGGGATTCCCTATATTCCGGTGACGCCCGCGTATTCGCTCTTATCGGAGGACTTTTCGAAGCTCAAGCAACTTGCGGCCGTGTGCACCCCCGGCGTCGTCTTCGCGGATGACGGCGCGCGATATGGCCGTGCATTGCGTGAGGTGTTCGGCGACGTGGAATGTGTCGTCGTTGGTCCCTTGCCGGAGGGGCGTGCCGGCTCGCGCGTCGCGGACTGGCTGAAGACGCCTGTTACGGCCGACGTCGAGAAGGCGTTCAAGGCAGTCGGCCCGGATACGGTGGGCAAGATCATGTTTACATCGGGAACGACGGGCGCGCCGAAGGGCGTCATCTACCCGCAGCGCATGTTGTGCAGCAATCGACAGCAAGTCGCCCAGGTGTTCGCGTTTCTGCAAGATGGGCCTCCGGATCTCGTCGACTGGCTGCCGTGGCATCACACTTTTGGCGGTACGCACAACTTCGGCATGGTGTTGTACGGCGGGGGGACTTACTACCTGGACCCTGGCAAGCCAATGCCGGAGGAAATTGGCCCGACGGTGCAGGCATTGCGTGAAATTGCGCCGGTCGTCTACCTCAATACGCCCCAAGGGCTTGCCTCGCTCATTCCCCATCTCCAGGCGGACCGGGCGTTGCGGGAAAAATTCTTCAGCAAGCTCGCGCTCATCTACTACGGTGGTGCGAGCCTGCCGCAGTACATCTGGGCTCAACTCGACGAACTCGCGGTGCGTACCATCGGTCAGCGTGTGCTGATCATGTCGGGCATTGGCGGCACGGAAGCGGGGCCCACGCCGATGTCTGCAGCTTGGGATCCGCGACGGGAGGCGATCGCCGGGTTGCCTGTGCCGGGTGTCAAAGTGAAGGTGGTGCCGGTCGACGGGAAGCTGGAAATCCGCTTTCTCGGCGACTGTGTTACGCCCGGGTACTGGAAAGATCCCGAGCGCACCGCTGCTTCATTCGACGAAGAGGGCTATTTTCGCTCAGGTGACGCTGCAACGTTCATCGACCCGCAGCGTCTCGAACTTGGACTGCGCTTCGACGGACGCCTCGCGGAAAATTTCAAGCTGTCCTCCGGCACGTGGGTCAACGTCGCCGAGTTGCGACTGCACGCGCTGAACGTATTTGGCCCGTATGCTCGCGACATCGTGATCGCGGGGCACGACCGCGAGTACCTGACCGCGCTAGTCTTCCCTGACACCGAAGCGTGCCGCGCGCTTTGCGACGACCTCCACGATCCGATGCCGGGCGTCGACCAGATCGTCCACAGCCACGGCGTGCGCGCGTACTTCCAGGAGGGACTCGACAAGCTAGCCGCGCGTCCTGGCGGCAGCTCTGCCCGCATTGCGCGCATCGTCCTCGAAAGCGAACAGCCGTCGCTCGATAACGGCGAGTTGAGCGCAAAGAGCGCAATAAGCCAACGCAATGTGCTCGAGCGGCGGCGCGGTGTCGTGGACGAGCTTTATTGCGTGCCGCCCACGCCGCGTACTCTGATCGGCAACGCTGCCGCAGCAGCGGACGCAGATCGGGTTAAACGAACTGAAAACGCTGGAAGCTAAACAATGGATTTTCGCGTAGACACCGCGGACATTGCGTTCCGTGAAGAAGTTCGGGCGTACCTCAAGGAGCATCTGCCGGCGGACTTGGCCTTTCGCGGGCAGCAGGGCTTTCTCGCAGGTGATGACGATTCACAGCGCTGGACTCGCATTCTGTACGAAACGCGCGGGTGGTCAGTGCCGCATTGGCCGGTTGCTGACGGCGGCACCGGGTGGACGGCGATGCAGCGCTACATCTTCGAGGAAGAGTGCTATCTGGCGGGCGCTCCAATACAGAATCAGGCGGGCGTGTCGCTCGTCGGCCCCGTAATTTGCGAGTTCGGAAACGAAGAGCAGAAGCGGCGCTTTCTTCCTCCTATTCAACGTGGCGAAGTGTTCTGGGTGCAAGGTTTTTCGGAGCCGGGCTCGGGTTCCGACCTTGCATCGCTACGTACGACGGCGGTTCGCGATGGAGACCACTACATCGTCAATGGACAGAAGATCTGGACCAGCTTCGGCGCCTACGGCCAATGGAATTTCGTGCTAGTCCGCACGGATAGTGAAGTGAAGCCGCAGAAGGGCATCTCCTTCCTGCTCCTCGACATGTCGTCGCCGGGCGTTACCGTGCGTCCCATCGCGTCGCTCGATGGCTGCCATCACCTGGCGGAAGTCTTCTACGACAACGTGCGTGTACCCGCCGAAAACCTTATCGGCGAGGTGAACAAGGGCTGGGGATACACCAAGTTTCTGCTCTTCAACGAGCGGGCGTTTCTTGGCGCCGAGGCGCCTGCGCTCAAGCGCTATCTGCGCAAGATCCGGCACTACGCTTCGCGCGAGCGCGCGGCCGGCAAACCATTGATCCAGGACCCGACGTTTGCGGCACGTCTCGCACAGCACGAGCTGGAGGTTCGCGCAATCGACATGGCGGTGCAGAAGATCCTGCACGAGGGAATAGACGAGCGCAGCGGCGGTATGGCGATCGGATCCATGCTCAAGGTGCGTGGATCGGAACTCCATCAGAAGCTCACGGAAATGCTGCTGGAGGTGATCGGCGATTATGGCGCCGTGTTCTATCCCGATCCGAATGAAGAGCGAGAGCTACGGGAGGCCTCGTTCATCGGGCCCGAATACGCGCCGGGCCTGGCCGCGGAGGTTTTTTATCGGCGGGCTTGCTCAATCTATGGCGGGACGGCCGAAATCCAGCGCAACATCATCGCCAAAGCGCTGTTCGGCCTTTGACGCCGCTTCGAGCCACGACAGTCTCCGATCCCCGAGCCGTGGGATCGCCTCAATTGCCGGAAGAATAAGGGTGCAGCATGGACTTTGAGTTGAGCGACGAACAGCGGATGTTGCAGGAAAGCGCGCAACGCTTCGTGCAAAAGAGCTATACGTTCGAACATCGTCGCAATCTTGCCTCGCAAGCTGGGGGATTTTCGCGCGAGACGTGGCGCACGCTCGGCGAAATGGGTTGGCTTGGTGTCGCGGTGCCGGATGAGTTGGGGGGGCTTGGTCTCTCGCCAGTCGAAAGCGCGATCGTGGCCGAGCAACTCGGACGCGCGCTGGTGCTGGAGCCATACGTGATGTGCGGTGTGTTTCCTGTGTCGCTTGTCACGCGCTGCGGGGGAGAAGCGCAGCGTGAGACGATACTTGGCGAGATCGTTTCGGGCGAGACTGTCTATGCAGTCGCGCACAGTGAACGTGAGGCGCGGGGCCAGGTGCATTACGTGACGGCCACCGCGAAGAAAACAGACGACGGCACGTGGCAGCTGGACGGCTACAAGACCCTCGTGGTTGGAGCGCCGGTTGCAGACCGCCTGCTCGTTGTCGCTCGCACGGCGGGCGCCGCAGATGCCACGGACGGCATCGGGATTTTTGTCGTCGATCCGAAGCAGGCCGGCGTGACGCTCAAGACTCGCGCGTTGCTCGACGGCACGCCGTCTGCCGACTTGCTGCTCGACGGTGTGATCGTCGCAGAATCCAATGTTTTGGGTGCAGCGGGTCGTGCGTTCGAAGGACTGCAGGCCGCCGTTGACGAAGCGGCCGTCGCGATCTGCGCAGAACTGGTGGGTGATATCGAGGACGCTATCGAACTCGCATCGGATTACTTGAAAACGCGCAAGCAGTTTGGCGTGACGATCGGCAGCTTCCAGGCACTGCAACACCGGATGGCCGACATGGCGATCGAAGCGATGCAGGCGCGAGCAACGCTTCACCGCGCGTTGCTCGCAATCAGCGAGGACGGGGAGAACAGGAGCGTGGAAATCTCCGGGTGCAAGGCCCAGACCACTCGTAGCGCGAAGTTCGTCACGCAGCAAGGTATCCAGTTGCACGGAGGCTACGGCATCACGACTGAATACAAGGTGGGCCATCATTATCGCCGTCATCTGGTGCTCGACGCATTGCTTGGCAACATGGAGTACCACCTGAATCGCTACGCTCGCCAGATTCAGCACGAGGCATTGGTCGCGGCGGCCTGAACCCTATCGAGGCATTGCTATGAACTCGCAAGCAACTGATTTGCTTGGCGTGCAGCGTGACGAAGCGGTTCTCACCTTGACGCTGAACCGCCCCGGAGCGCGTAATGCGCTGAACCTCGCTTTGACCGAACTCCTCGTCGAGGCATTGCATCGTTTCGAAGCAGACGAAAGCTTGCGCGTCCTTATCGTGACGGGCACCGATCCGGCCTTTTGTGCTGGGCTCGACCTGAATGACTTTTCCGCGCCCGATGCGCCGCGCGCGAGAGTCGCGGAAATGATCGACATGTGGCCGCGCATCAGTAAACCAGTAATCGCGGCGGTCAATGGCGCTGCCATTACTGGCGGCCTGGAACTTGCAATGGGATGTGATTTCATCATCGCGTCCGAGCGTGCCCGCTTTGCCGACACGCACACGAAGATCGGTGCGCTCGCGGGAGGCGGCATGACCTCGAGGTTGCCTTATATCGTGGGTCCGAGGTGGGCAAAGCAGATCAGCTTTACCAGCGACCTGATGGACGCGGCCACGGCGTGGCGCATTGGCCTCGTGAACGAGGTGGTCAGCCACGATCAGGTGATGGAGCGGGCAGCGTCACTTGCGAAGACGATTGCGAGCCGCCGACCGGATCTCGTCGCGACGGTCAAGCGCGTGATCGATCAGGGTGCGTTAGCTTCGCTGGGAGAGGCCTTGCAAATCGAGAAGGCTGCATTAGCGCAAAGAAAGCAAAGCGTCGGCATGACATGGCAGGTGGGGAAATAATCGATCGCCCGTCCGAAACACGCGACGTGAACGCCGTCGCGTCAGCTCAATCGGCAACTTCGCCCTACGGGGATTCGCATGGCAAATCTCTACGATCTTCCAGACGACATTCAAGTGAAGGCCGATGGCGGCCTCCGGATCATTACGCTCAATCGACCAGACGATTTGAACGCGTCGACCACGGAAATGCTGCTCAGCTACCCGAAGCTCTTTGCCGCGCTGGCTTCGGATGCCGAGGCGCGCGTCGGCATTCTCACCGGTGCGGGGCGAGCGTTCAGCGCTGGCGGAGACATGAATCACTTCGTCAAGACGATCGACGACCCCGAGTTTGCGCGGCGAGTGCAGGAGAATGCGCGTCAAACGATACACGGCTTCATTGACGTGCCGATTCCGCTTATCGCGGCCGTCAACGGGCCTGCAGTGGGCTGGGGCGCGACGATGGCCACACTGTGCGACATTGTTCTAATGTCGGAGAAGTCGTTTTTCGCGGAGCCGCATATCAATATCGGTCTGGTTGTCGGTGACGGGATCTCCGTGTCGTGGCCGCTCTACACCAGTTTGCTGCGAGCGAAGGAGCTGATCTTTACTGGCGATCGCATCACACCGCAGCAAGCCGTTGAGTTTGGTCTTGCCAATCGGGTTGTCGATCCCGACAAGCTGATGGACGAGGCCCTGACACTTGCGGCAAAGCTGCTCAAGCAACCGCGCCACGCGCTGCGCGAAACCAAGAAACTGATGAACCTCCATCTTCATCGAAGTGCCGCCCAGATGCTCGACACGACACTCGCACGCCAACTGGAGGCGACGCTCAGCGACGAGCATCACGAGATCGCGTCGGCGTTCGTCGCCCAGCAGAAACGCAAGCAAGCCTGATTAAGAACGGTGGACGTCTCGTTAGTCGGCGAGCCTCTTTTTGTGGAGTATGTATGCGCTCATCGCTTTTCGACCTCACGGACAAGGTCGCAATTGTTACGGGATCGAGTCGCGGCATCGGGTATGCCAGCGCGCTCGGCATGGCGGAACACGGCGCGAAAGTCGTCATTTCCGGCCGTAACGCCGACGCCTGCGAAACTGCCGCGCAAGCCATCAACGAAAGGATCGGCATCAGCGTGGCCTTGCCCTTCGCTTGCAACATCGGCCGTAAAGCCGAACTGCAAGGTTTGGTGGCTGCGGCGAATGGTGAGTGGGGCAGCGTCGATATTGTGATGGCCAATGCGGCGATTCATCCGTGGATAGGATCCACACTCGATCTGCAAGACGAAACGTTTAACAAGTTCATGCAGGTAAACGTTCAGAGCAATATCTGGCTCTCCCAGATGACCATGCCCGGCATGATCGAGCGTGGCTATGGGCGCTTCATTTCGGTGGCATCCGTAGTCGGCCTGTTCGGCGATGCGGTGACCGGAACCTACGGGCTCACCAAAGCCGCCGACATGCAGCTGGTGAGAAACCTCGCGATGGAATTTGCCGCAAAGGGGATCACCGCCAATTGCATCGCGCCTGGCACCTTCAAGACCGAGATGGCGCGGTCGCAATGGGAGGACGAGGCGATGGTCGAATGGTACCGGGGTCGCAATCCATCGCAGCGCTTCGGCGAGGTCGGGGAGATCGCTGGGCTCGCGGTGATGCTCGCTTCGCCTTCGGGCGGCTATATCAACGGCCAGACGATCGCGGTGGATGGCGGCCACTCGATCTCGTTCCGCTGACCTGCGGGAGGAAGCATCATGCGCCCCCAGCTGTTCAGGACGCGGATCACTGACCTGCTCGGCATTCGCCATCCTATTCTTTGCGGCGGTCTCGGGCCGCGCGTATCCGACGCACGGTATGTCGCGGCCGTCGTCAACGCAGGCGGCATGGGCTTCATCGTCGGCGCGGGCTTTCCCGATTCCGATGAATTCCACAACGAGTTGCGCACCTGTCGAGCACTCACCGGTGCAAAGAACTTTGGTGTCAATCTCTACATATCGCGGCAAGCGGGCGGCGTGGAGCGAGTCAAGCAACAGATCCGCATTCTGATCGAAGAGAACGTTGCGTGCGTGGAGACGGCCGGTGCGAGCCCCGAGACGGTCGTGCCGTTGCTCAAGGAGGCGGGCATCAAAATCTTGCACAAGGTGCCCGCTGTGCGCTATGCACATACGGCGGTGCGGATGGGCGTCGACGCTGTGATCGTCGTCGGCAATGAATGCGGCGGGCATCCGGGCATCTACCAGATCGGTAGTATCGTGCAGGCCGCGCAGGCGCCGCGGGAAATCGGTTTGCCGGTTGTGATCGGCGGCGGCATCGGCACCGGGCGGCAGCTTGCAGGCGTGCTGGCGATGGGCGCTGACGCGGTCATCATGGGTACGCGCATGATGGTGGCCGAGGAGCTGTGGATCCACCCTGATGTCAAAGCGAAGGTGGTGGCAGGCGACGGCAGCGAAAGCGTCGTGGTCAAGTCTGCGATTCGTGACCATCACCGCGTGCTTCGCAACGACAGCGCCGAGGCGGTCCTGGAACTGGATCGCGCGCAGGTGAGCGAGTTCGAGCGGTTCCGTCCTCACGTGATGGGCGCCCTCGCACACCAGGCTTACGTGACTGGTGACACGCGCAAGGGCATGATCGACTACGGCCATGCTGCGGTCTTTGCTGACGGGGTGAGGAAGATCGAGGTAATTTTCGACGAGATCATCGACGACGCGGTAGCGGCGTCGAGCCGGTTGAGCACGCTGATGACGTAGACGGCCCTACATGGTGTCGATAGGCTGGATGTTGCACGACATACTCGAAGCCATCGAGCAAAAGCCCGCATCGTCACCGAGCTTCGAAGAGGCCGCCCACGCGCATAGGGTGGTGGAGGCAGTGATCGAGTCCGGCCGCAGCGGATGGTGGATCAAGATCGGCGATCGTTGAGGCGGACAGCGCGGCCACTACTCTAGCCACGTTCTGATGCCCGCGATGTACTCGGCAATCTGCCCGCGAGCCCGATTGCTGTCGCGGGCGATAATCGCCCGCGCGATTTCCCGATGGTATTCCTTGATCCTCGCCACGACGCGGTCGCGATCAGGGCGGCTTCGCCGGTGAAATGTGGAATGGGCATCGGCCAGTTGCAGGACGATGCCGGTGAAGAGGCGCAGTGCTGGATCGCCGCAAAGTTCAGCGAGCAGGAAATGGAATCGCAGCAGCTCATCGGCGCCAGCCCGGCCGTCGAGTTGCACCTCGGCCTGTACTAGCTCGCGCAGTCGTTGCTCGCCTTCATGGTCGAGACGTTCAATCACGAGATCCAGGGCGGCGAGTTCGAGCGTGCGGCGCGTCGCGAGAATATCGCGCGGCGCAATGCCCGCATACTCCAGATAGACGCCGACTGCCTGCATCGTCGCGCTCAGGTCCGGCTGGGCGACGATTACGCTACCGCCGCGTTGGATTTTAACGATCGAGTGATGCTCGAGCAGCCGGATCGCTCCACGCAACGCGGCGCGACTTACTCCATGGACTTTCATCAACTCCTGCTCAGAGCCGAGAGGCAGTCCCGCAGGCCATCCTAGATCGATGATGTGCTTCAGCATCGACACGAAAAGAGTCTGAGCGCGCGTAATCGGAGCACCGAGCGCATTGCGTTTGCGTCGCGGCGTGGTGGATGGGGGCGGCGCGGGTGTCATCGCGGTCAGCATCGAAAGCCACTGCTGACGCGGCGCGTCGGCAGGATGCCTGCCTTCGCGCAGCTTATCGCGGCGTAGCGCAGCGAATTGGGTAAAGAGCGCGACATCTGCCACCGGCACGATCAGCGTCAGGCTCGCCATACCCTCGGCCACCTTGCGTGCACGATAGTCGGCGACACGTTCTGCGGACGACTTTGCCATATCGGTTCGTCTGGATATGAATGCGAATGCCGTTCAATATATCGCACATATCGTTACATGTAACGAGGTTTTCAGACGCAAAGCCGATGTGTCCGCGCGGGCGGAAGCGAAGTCAGGCAAATCAATGCGTTAGCGCCAATGGAGTACCGGCATTTTCTCGAACCGCGTGTGTTGGGCAAAGCGCGCGAATCGACTGGTTTTTCTCCGCGAGCCGGGATACCTATAGTAAGTCACCACAACCACTTGATCATCGTGACCTGATATCGACCATGAGTGACACGAAACCCACTATGCCGCGCCGCGGCGACTTTGGCTGGCAGCCTCTCGTCAGTGCCTTCGAACCCACCATCGACGACATGATGTCCAACCGCGCCTACTTCGGGATGCCGCCGGAGGCGCTCTATCTGTGGGGAACGTTTCGCGACGAGGATGGCGAAATCTACTGCCCGATGCGACGAATTCCAGCCGGTCTGCAGACAGACGCGAAGGACACTCGTCGCCGCTTTTATCTTTGTACGACGCTCGGGCATGACGACGGTATGCACATGCATCCCGTCGGGAAGGAGTCTGTGCCGAACGATGGCTTTTCGAGAGCGCTCGAAGGCGACCGTATCCACTGGCGTAGCCATCCGCAGGCGCCCGGCAATCGTTTTCACGTGACCTGGACGCCGGAAGAATGCAGTTGGTACGAAGAGAACGGCATGGATATCAAGGGCAAGCTCGTCAAGCCCGGCATGCACTGGTATCTGCCGGGACGCGACGCGGGCATGTACTACGTCGCGAATATCTTTGAGATGGAAGGGACGATTCTGGGCAAGAAGGTGCGCGGCATGATCGGCTTCGATCCGATTTACATGTATGAGGGCGGTGAAATCTACAAGACGAAAGACGCGCTTGTGCAGGAGAAGCTGGAACTCGTCTGGTACACGTGGGCCACGCGCTACAAGGATGGCAGCATCGATTTTGGACACTTCACGCTTGGCAATGACATGTTCGGGTTTGCGATTCTCGGCAACGAAAAGGGGGAGGTGCGCTATACCTACGACGTGACTGGCAAGGTGGACTTCGGTGCAAGCGGCTATTGGCAGGAAGGCATCCGGTACTCGGCATTCGGCGATGAGTGGGAATTCATTCCCGACCCGAAGGGGCGCCTGGTGGGTCTCGGGACGCTGAAGAACCCCCAAGTGGACGGCCGCTGGCGCCGCGTTGGCGACACACGCGAACCCGACGTCTGGTTTGCGTGGGGAGAAGCGGCACCGGAGCACGGCGATCGTCCGGTGAACCGGCTGAAGGATCTGGGCACGCGAGTTGGCGTGAACTTCCGTAAATATTGACACCGCCTGAAGGGGGCCCTCGCGATCGGCATGCTTGGGCGGCGTGGCGGCGGGTGAAGCGAGTTGTAGCCCGGTACAACTCGACGTATTCCCGCCGCGCAGGCCTGTTCATTCGAAGCGAGGGAACAAAAGTGTTGGCGAGCAAAGAGAAGGAGAACGCAGTGAGCGGGAAAGTCGGTGTCAGCGGAGCAAATCAGATTGCAGACCGGATCGAAGGGCTCGCCGCTCGCGACCGGCAGTTTCGGGATGCGTTGCCCCTTGCAGCTGTGAACGAAGCGAAGCTGCGCCCAGGCTTGGGTTTGGCGCAGGTCGTCGCTGTCTGTCTTGAAGCTTACGCGGAACGGCCGGCGCTGGCGCGACGGGCGACGAGCCTGGTGACCGATCCGGTTACGGGACGGGCCTCGCTTCAGTTGGACACCGCCTTTGAGACCATTACGTATCTGCAACTGTGGTCGCGAGCTCGTGCACTCGCGAATACCTGGTACCACAGCGAAAGCAGTCCGCTGCGCGCGAACGACCTCATCTGCGTGATGGCGTTTGCGGGGGTTGATTTTACGACTGTTGACCTTGCAGCAATCCACAACGGCGCGGTTGTCGTCCCGCTTCAGACCAACGCGCCTCACCAGCAGCTACGCGATATCGTGAAGGAGGTGCAACCCCGGTGGCTGGCGACAAGCCTCGAGTGCCTTGAGACTGCAGTCGATCTTGTTCTAGACGGGCATCGCCCTTCAGGGCTGTTGCTATTCGATTTTCATCCGGAGGTCGATGACGAGCGGGCGCGTTGCGAGCATGCGCGCAAACGACTGGCTGCGTCCGGCATCCCCGACCTTATCCTTACGTTGCACGAGGCCCTTGACGGCGGAAGTCAACTGAAGCCGGCGCCGCTCTATGCCGAAGAGGGCACCGAAACAAGGATGTGCACGATCTATTACACGTCTGGCAGCACTGGATCGCCCAAGGGCGCCATGTACCCGGAGTCGATGGTGAAGGCGAGTTGGTGCGCGGTTACGCCGCTGCCGCTGCTGTATATGCATTACATGCCTATGAATCATTCATTCGGGCGCAGTGGGGTATTTTCGACGCTCGGCTCGGGAGGCACCTGTCACTTCACCGCCACGGCCGATCTTTCGTCCCTATTCGATGATATTGGGCTTGCCCGTCCGACCTCGATGGGGATTGTGCCGCGTATCTGCGAAATGGTTTATCAGCAATATTACGTTGCACTTGAGCGCCGTCGATCCGAGATGGCAGATATCGATGTGCTGAAGCATCAACTAATGATGGACGTTCGCAATCGGGTGCTAGGCGGACGCCTGCTGAGTGGAAACTTCGGCTCCGCACCTCTCGCTCCCGACTTGCGGCAGTTCATGGAAGACTGCCTCGGATTCAAGCTGGATGACCATTATGGTGCGACTGAGATTGCCGGTGCAGTACGCAATACACATGTCATGCGGCCACCTGTCGTCGAATACAAACTCGACGATGTTCCCGAACTCGGGTATTTCAAAACGGATCGTCCGTATCCGCGTGGCGAGTTGCTCATCAAGACCAACAGCATCATGCTTGGCTATTTCAGGAGGCCCGAGGTCACCGCATCGGTGTTTGACAAGGACGGCTTTTACAAGACAGGCGACATCATGGCCGAGGTCGGCGAAGACCAGTTGGTCTACGTGGACCGGCGCAATAACGTGCTCAAACTCGCGCAGGGCGAATTCGTGGCGATATCGCGACTGGAGGCCCTTTATACCAACGGCCACCCTCTGATTCGTCAGGTGTACTTATACGGCACTAGCGAGCGATCGTATCTGCTTGGAGTATTCGTGCCGAATGAAGGCACTCTAGTGGAAAAAGGCATTGCCGGCGACGATCGGGCAATCAAGTCGGCACTGCGAGAGGCCATCAAGGACGTTGCACGTGCGGAACAACTTAACGCATACGAGGTGCCACGAGATTTTATTGTCGAGCGTGAGCCGTTCAGCGTCGAAAACGGCCTGCTGGCTGGTATCGGAAAATACCAACGGCCCAAGTTCAAAGAGCGCTACGGCATCCGCCTGGAAAATCTGTATAGCGAGATCGCCGCCAGTCAGGCCAACGAGCTCGAGTCATTGCGCCGCGAAAGTCGGGATGCACCGGTGGCGGAAGTGGTCGCCCGAATCGCAGGCGCGACATTGGGCGTCGGCGTTACGGACCTTCCGGTGGATGCGACCTTCGCGGAACTGGGAGGAGATTCGCTATCGGCACTTTCGTGTTCCCTTCACTTGGAGGAGATTTATGGTATCGAAGTGCCGGTAGGCGTTATCAACAACCCGAGCGGCGGTCTATTGCATGTGTCCCGTTACATCGAGCGTGCGAGACAGGCCGGTCACCAGCGCCCGACGTTCGCTTCGATCCATGGTCGCGGCGCCACGAAGATCTGTGCCAGCGACCTGACCATCGACAGATTTGTGGATGCCGAAACGCTTGCAAATGCGTCCGATCTGAGCCCCGCCCGTGCTCCCGTTCGGACTGTGCTGGTCACAGGTGCAAACGGCTTCCTCGGCCGCTTTCTGT
Organism: Paraburkholderia sp. HP33-1; assembly: GCF_021390595.1. Classification (NCBI taxonomy): domain Bacteria; kingdom Pseudomonadati; phylum Pseudomonadota; class Betaproteobacteria; order Burkholderiales; family Burkholderiaceae; genus Paraburkholderia; species Paraburkholderia sp. HP33-1. The sequence goes on from NZ_JAJEJR010000004.1 coordinate 174,198, forward strand.
GTCTCGAGTGGCTGCAGCGTGTGGCCGCGGTTGGGGGCAAGGTTATCTGCATCATGCGAGGCCGCGATGCATCCGCGGCCAGCGACCGTATCGCGCAGGCCTTCGATACTGGCGACGCGAATCTGCGGAAGCAGTTCGAAGCGCTCGCCGCCCAACACCTCGAAGTTCTAGCCGGGGATCTGGGTGAGCATAATCTCGGGTTGAGTTCCGCCGCATGGCAACGCCTCGCAGATGAGGTAGATCTCATCGTTCATCCGGCTGCGCTTGTCAATCACGTATTGCCGTATTCGCAGCTTTTCGGCCCTAACGTGCTTGGCACCGCGGAACTGATACGTCTCGCATTGACGAGCAGAATCAAGCCGATCAGCTTCGTCTCAACTGTCGCTGCTGCGGCGGTCCCGGACGGCGGTCTGGTCGATGAGGACGCGGACGTGCGCGTGGCGACGCCGGTTCGTCCTCTCGACGGAGACCGCTATGCGGACGGCTACGCGAATAGCAAATGGGCCGGCGAAGCCCTTTTACGCGATGCCCACGAGCGATTTGGTCTTCCGGTCGCCGTATTCCGCTCGGGCATGATTCTGGCCCATAGCCAGTTCACAGGGCAGGTCAATGTTCCCGACATGTTCACACGATGGCTTCTAAGCATCGTTATCACCGGTGTCGCTCCGCGGAGCTTTTATTCGGACGGTAGCGCGAACCCGCACTACGACGGTTTGCCGGTCGATTTCACCGCGAAATCGATTGCCATGCTCGGTGCTAACGCGTTGACGGGTTATAGGACGTGGCACGTCGTGAATCCTCACGATGACGGAATTTCGATGGATACATTTGTCGATTGGGCGGTCGTCGACGGCTGCAAGATAAGGCGCATTGACGAGTATGCCGACTGGCTCGCCCGCTTTGAGACGGCGTTGCGTGCTCTACCAGAGAAGGCGCGCCAGCAATCTTCGCTACCGCTGATTCATCAGTTTGGCGTCCCGTGGTCCCGTGTCGCCGGCAACAGCGTGCCATCCGCCAGGTTCGAAGACGATGTGCGCAAATACATGGTCGGAGGCGATGGACGGATTCCCCATATCTCTGCGCGCTTCATTGGCAAGTATCTCGCAGATATGCGCCATCTTGGACTGATGAACTGAAAGATCGTCGTAACAAATCCGTGTTGGGGGAATCCATGACAGATGTTATCAACGGCTACGCTGCTGCCGCTCCGGGGGACGCGCTCGCACCTTTCCAGTTCACCCGGCGCCATCCACGGGTCGATGACGTAGTCATTGAAATCCAGTACTGCGGCGTGTGCCACTCGGATCTTCATCAAGCGCATAACGATTGGGGCAATACCCGCTATCCGGTCGTACCCGGGCATGAAATCATCGGCCGTGTCAGCGAGGTCGGCGCGTCGGTGACCCGATTCAAGACGGGCGATATCGTTGGCGTTGGCTGCCTTGTCGATTCCTGTGGCGATTGCTCACCATGTTGTGAAGGTGAAGAGCAATATTGTTTGAAAAAGCCTACGCCAACGTACAACGGTGTCGACCGACACGATGGGTCACCGACGTACGGTGGTTACTCGGAGCGGATCATTGTCTCGGAGAAGTTTGTGCTGCGGATTCCGGACGGTCTAGACCCTAAGGCAGCAGCGCCATTGTTGTGCGCGGGGATCACGAGCTATTCACCCTTGCGCCACTGGAATGTCGGGCGAGGTCAGAAGGTTGCTGTTGTCGGTCTGGGCGGCCTCGGTCATATGGGATTGAAATTTGCCAAGGCGATGAACGCCGAGGTGACGCTGATCACGCGCAGCGCCGGAAAGGAGCAAGAGGCTCGGCGTCTCGGTGCAGACCATGTGCTGGTGTCCAGCGACCCCGCGCAAATCGGTCTTGCGGCCGGGCGATTTGATCTCATTCTCGATACCATCCCAACCCCGCATGACCTCAACCCTTACCTGTCTACGTTACGGTTGAATGGCACACTTGTCCTGGTTGGCTTGATTGGCCCCATTGCGCCGCCTGTTCACAGCGGTTTGCTGGTGATGGGGCGCAGATCGATAGCGGGTTCCGCCATTGGAGGTGTAGGGGAGATGCAGGAGATGCTGAACTTCTGCGCTACGCACAACATCAACTGCGATGTGGAAATGATCAGGATACAAGATATCAATCGCGCATATGAGCGATTGCTCAAGAGCGACGTGCGTTATCGCTTTGTGATTGACATGAGTTCGCTAAAGGCACTAGCCGCAGCCGACTAATTGTACAGGCGCGCTGTTTGTGGCGATGACATCGGCGCCAGTGGACGGGCGCCGTTGCCATACTCGTCAGTCCTGACGGGCCGCCGATCTACCTTGCCTCGAACAATTTGGCGACATCCAGGAAATGCCGTGCCAATTTTTTTGCTGCATCACTGGCAGGTCGCGCGGCAGATCCGGTTCGTGTTTGTCAATGTCGGGAGCGTGGCTTGAAAGTATTGATGACGTAATTGTCGCTTGCAATTACAGGGATTAAATCGTGCCTTTTAGTCCGGGAAACCGATAAGACAACACGGAGATGCAATGACTGATAAGTGTGGAATTGGGCAGGCTCCTGATATGGATCGCCGCACGGCAATTCGAGTTCTGGGCGCAGCGGCCATCGGCGCCAACGGCCTCTTTGACATGGCCGCGCCAGGGGGCGCGTGGGCAACGTCTCGTCCCGCAAGCGCGGACAAGTCGTTGCCTTGGCCCCCAGCCGGCGCATTCGGAGGCAAGGCGATCGTGGGGCCGCACCAGCCTTCTGCGGAGACGATGCTTGATATGGCCGATCTGCTGGGCCTGCCACCGCAAATGTCATTTATTTACGGTTGTCTTCGAGACGAAGATGGCAATATGTCTGAGTGGGTCCGAACTTTCAACTTTCAGCCGGATGCTGCGCGGCAGGGTCTTTTCGTACAGTCGAACGTCGGCAAGGACGCACTGAGGGTCTTGCCTGACGTCTTCACAAAGGCCGCGACAGAAGCTGTCGCTTTGGCGGAAGGCGGATACGCCACATGGCGTTCATCGGACGGGGCGACGGGGAATCCGTATAAGCTCGAAATGTCGGCCGATGGCGAAACAATTCGTTGGACCGATGGCGGAGCGCTCGACGTCGCTGGCACTTTGATGGGACCCGGACTGCAGTGGTACATCGCGGAGCCGTCAGGTAGCGAGCTCTACGTGTCGCAGATCTATGAGATGAAAGGCATCGCGCTTGGCAAGCCTGTTCGCGGTGTGATGGCGTTCGACAAGGCCTATCTGCCGAAGGGTGTCAGAATGTACGGCGGCAAGGATCCCCTATTCCGCCCGAAGGAGCACCATCGGACCTGGTACACATGGGGTACGCGCTACAAGGACGGTAGCTATGACGCGGGTCACTTCGTTCTCGGTACCGACCGCATCGGCTTCGCATTGTTGACAAACGAACGCGGAGAACTCGTTCTCGATACGAATGTAACCGGTACTGTCGAACTTCTGTCCAATCAACCCTGGCCGAAGCGGGTATCGGTACGAACATCGTCAGGCGCTGAATGGGAGTTTATTCCCGACCCGAAGGGCCATATGCCGGACATGCTGGGCACGGGTGCGACAACTGCTTTCACGCCGCAAACTGAAGGTCGTTGGCGCCGTCTTGGCGATAGAAGAGAACCCCAAGCCTGGTTTGCGTGGGGCGAGGTTGCCGAACGCGGTCGTACTAACCAGGCATGGAACTATCGGTTTTGAGAATCCAACCGCGGCCAAGGGAGGCGGAAGCTACGTGCGTCCCCGGGCACGTCGCATTCGATGCAAACGCGCGAAGATCGAAAAGATGAGGGATGGCGACGGTTGGCCGATCCGTCGCCACGCTTTGGCTTTGACTTATTTCACGTACTTGCGAAACTCAGGCTTGCGTTTCTCGCGGAACGCATTGCCACCTTCCTTCGATTCGTCCGTGTCGTAGTAGAGCGCGAGCGCCTGCATTGCAAATGCACCGATGCCGCGAATATTCTCGGTGTCGATGTTGAACGAGCGCTTTGCCAGCGCAATTGCGGTGGGGCTCATCTGGAGAATCTCCTCGCACCACTTCTTCGTTTCCGCGTCGAGCTGCTCGGGCGGCACGACCGCATTGATGAGACCCCAGTCGAGCGCCTCTTTCGCACTGTATTTGCGGCACAGATACCAGATTTCTCTCGCGCGCTTCTCGCCGACGATTCGTGCGAGGTAGGCGGTGCCGAAACCGGGATCGACAGATCCTACCTTTGGGCCGACCTGGCCGAAGACCGCGGTCTCGGAAGCAATGGCAAGATCGCAGATCGTCACGAGCACGTTGCCGCCCCCGATCGCATAGCCGTTCACGCGTGCGATGACGGGCTTCGGAATGTCGCGGATGATGCTTTGGAGCTCTTCGATCGGCAGACCTACTGTGCCGCGACCGTTGTATCCGTCGCCGGACTGGTCGCCGCCGGTGCAGAATGCCTTCTCGCCCGCACCCGTGAGCACGACGACACCGATATCCTTGTTCCATCCAGCGAGGCCGAAGGCCTTGATGAGTTCCTCAACAGTGTTGGCGCTGAATGCGTTGTAGACCTTCGGGCGATTGATGGTGATCGTGGCGACCCCGTCCGCCTCCTGATAGCTAATGTCCTTGAATTCCATTTCGTGTTCCAATGTTGTTTGTTGATCGCGTTCGCGGCGCCGTCTAGCCGGCCATTGTCAGACCGCCTGACACGCTGATGACCTGGCCGCTGATGAATGCGGCGTCGTCACTCGCGAGGAAGGCAACCGTACCTGGGATGTCGCCCGGTTGGCCCATGCGGCCGAACGGTACGGCCTTGACGAGCGCCGCCTTGATGCGTTCGCCTTTTTCGCCCTGTGCGAGGTTGTCCAGAAGAGGAGTCGCGGTGGGGCCGGGGCAAACGACATTGACGGGAATCTGCTGACGGGCCATTTCGCGTGCCATCGTCTTCGTGAATGCGATAAGGCCGCCCTTGCAGAACGAGTACACCGCTTCCATCGAAGAGCCCACGCGTCCCGCATCCGACGAGATGTTGACGACACGGCCACGGCCGCGTTCGGCCATCCGCCGCAGAACGGCGTGGTGCATGTTCAGGGGTCCGTAGAGATTGATAGCGACCACCTTGTCCCAGAACGGCTTTTCGGTTTGCAGGAAAAATGCGCCCATGTCCCAGCCGGCGTTGTTGACGAGGACCTCGATGGGGCCGAGCTCGTCCTCGACTTTCGCCACCGCGGCGTGCACACCTTCGTGGTCAGTGATGTCGACGCGGTACGCGCGCGCCTTACCTCCCGCTGCTTCGATTTCCGCCGCCACACGTGCAGCGCCTTCCTCGTTAAGGTCGAACAGCGCGACGGTCGAGCCTTCCTCGCCGAATCGTCTGCTGATGGCGGATCCGATGCCGCCTGCTGCACCGGTGACGACGACGACCTTTTCCTTGAGCCCCTTCATTGATTCCCTCCGTAATATGCGAGACGCTTTCGCGCCAGTTATTCCTTGCTCAGCGCTTCAGAGACTTGTTCGGTTCTTCCCGTGGCCCGGGCGAAGAGCGCACTGGCTTCGCTTGCGCTGTAACCCGCTTCGATCAGAACCTCGATGCTGTGCTCGCCGAGATTCGGCGGTAGGTAGCGTACGTTGCCAGGCGACTCGGAAAAGTGCACCGGTATCGAGGTCATGACCATGTCGCCCTCCGTTGGGTGCTCGAAGCGCTGAAAGAAACCGGTCTCCTTGATGTACGCATCGTGCATCAGGTCTTTCAGGTCGCGTACTGGACCGTGCGGCACGTCCGCCGAGGCGAAGATGGCGTTCCATTCCGCAGTCGTCTTATTGAGGATAGCGTCGCCGACGATGCGGTACAGCTCGTTGATGTTGCGCATGCGCTCTGCCATGTGGCAGAAGCGTGGGTCTTCGAGCAGGTGCGCGGCATCGATTGCGCACAGCACGCGGCGCCATTGCTCGTTGTTCACGGCGAGTAGGCAGATATGGCCGTCTTTTGTCGCGTAGGGCCGGCGGTGCGGCGAGAACATGCGCGGATAGCCGAGGCCGGTTCCGTCATTGGAGCCCAGCGCCCCTTCCCAAAGATGCTCGAACAGATTGAATTGCAGCATCGTCTCGAACATCGGCACATGCACGAGCTGGCCGACGCCGGTACGCTCGCGGTGGTACAGCGCCATTCCGATCGACGACGCCAGCACGTAACCGCAGAACTTGTCGACGATCACGGTGGGGAAGTAGCGCGGCGAGCCGCCCGCGTCACGGTTCATCGCAGCAATGCCGGTTTCGCCCTGGATCACGTCATCGAAAGCCGGGCGGTCCTTGTAGGGGCCGTCGATTCGATAGCCGGCGCCCGACGCATACACGATGCGCGGATTGCGCGCCCGCACGGTTTCATAGTCGATTCCGAGGCGCTCGGCGGCACTCGGGCGCATGCTGTGCACGATCACGTCGGCGGTTTCGACGAGCTTGAGCAGCGCTTCGCGGCATTCGGCCTGCTTGAGGTTCAGGATCACGCTCCGCTTGTTGCGGTTCATGATCGTATAGAACACGGCCATATCGGGATTGCGGCCGGGACCGTTCTTTCGGTTCTGGTCGCCTTCGGGCGGTTCGATCTTGATGACGTCTGCGCCCATGTCGCCGAGCAGCTGCGTGGCGACCGGACCGAGCACGTTAATGGTCAGGTCGATCACGCGGACACCGGCTAACGGGCCGGTCGCCCGTTCGAGGGGTTGTTGTGGATTATCCATGCTCAGGCCTTGTACTCCTTGCCTTTAACGAGCCTGAGGGGCGTGTACACCATCACTTCCGTGCCGTCCTGCTTGATCACGCGATTGCGGGTGCGCACAAGCCCAAGTCCGGGGCGCCCCTTGCTAGGCCGACATTCGATGACCTCGCATTCCACATGGATCGTGTCGCCGACATAGGTCGGGCCTTTGATATCGAGTTCCATGTTCAGGAAGGCGAAGCCGACGCCCTGCATGGTGGCCTGAGTGAGCAGCCCTTCCATGAGTGTAAACACCAGCGCGCCCGGCGCGACGCGCCCCTTGATGGCCGACTGCTCCCGCAGAAACTCGGTGTTCGTGAACAGCACTTCCAGCATGCCGGTCACGGAAACAAAATTCACGACGTCCGTTTCTGTGACCGTCCGGCCCACCGTCTTGAACTTGCGTCCAACGGGCAGGTCCTCCCAGTGAATTCCCAGACCAACCGTTTCGATTTCTTCCATCGCCTGTCCTCTGTTGTTGTCGGCTCGCTAGTTAGCTCAGCTGTCGTTGTCAGTTCTTCTTGATGCGGCCCAGCACGTTGTCCGCGACGATGTTGCGCTGGATCTGGTTGGTGCCTTCAATGATCTGCACTACCTTTGCGTCGCGGAAATATCGGTTGATCGGGTACTCGTTGGAGATGCCTGCGGCGCCAAAAAGCTGTACGGCGTCGGTCGCGACTTTCATCGCGACGTCCGATGCGAACATCTTTGCCATCGCGGCCATTGGGGCGAGTTCACGGCCGCGAACGCCCGCGTCGACCAGTGACGCCGTGCGATAGACGAGCTGGCGCGCGGCCTCGGTCTGCGTAACCATGTCGGCGATCATCCAGCGCACTCCCTGAAAATTGCTGATGGACTGACCGAACGCAACGCGGTCCTGAATGAATTTGACGGTGTGATCGATTGCACCCTGCGCGATGCCAACAGCACGCGCGGCCACGATGGGACGGCTCGTGTTGAGCGCTTCCATTGCCACCTTGAACCCCTGGCCGCCTTCCGGCCCGAGACGGTCTTCGGCGCGGATGAACGCGTCGTCGAAATAGAGGGGACACGACGCCACGCCGCGCGCGCCCATCTTGTCTTCTTCGTTCCCGATAGTCAGACCAGGTGTGTTGCGGTCAACGATAAAAAGATTGATGCCCAGCGGTTGTCCTTCCTCATCGAGCGTCTTGGCGGCGACGAGAATGAAGTCGGCGATATGCGAATTCGTGCACCAGATCTTCGAGCCATTGAGCACATAGCCGCCGTTCTTGCGGCGCGCCGTAGTGCGAATGCCCGAGACGTCGGAGCCACTTTGAGCTTCGGTAATGGAGAGCGCGCCGCGCAAGTCGCCTGAGGCGAGTCCGGGCAGAAGGCGGGCCTTCTGCTCATCGGTGCCGCCTTCAAGAATGGCTCCGAAGGGCGTCCATTGCACGACCAGCAGATAGCCTGTGTTGTAGCAAACCCGCCCGAACTCCTCGACGGCGATGCAGGCCGACATCACGCTCCCGGCGCCGCCATATGCTTCAGGAAACGGCAACGTGAAGAGGCCCAGTTCCTTGAGCAGTGCGTACATGTCGTGCGGATACTCGGCCGTACGGTCGATCTCGTCGGCGCGCGGCGCCACGCGCTCCCTTGCGACGCGACGGATGAGGTCGCGAATCTGCACCTGGTCGTCTGTTAGTTCGTATGTCACTTCGAGCTCTCTTGCTAGCGGTTTCCCCGGCCGGGCTCGGATTCGTCTCTGGAGTGCGGATACGTCACCCGCCCCGCCGGCCACTTCCGAATCCTGCCCGGTGTGTCTTCATGTTTGTGAACAATGTTCGATAAAGTAAACGAAGCACTTGTGAGTCGTCAAGCGCTGAAACCGGCTGCCGCGGGTTTGTCCGAGGTGCGTCGGGAATTTGGTCGGGATGTAGTTACAGCCTTGCTCGGCGGGGCATGGAAGGGGTTTCCCACCGTTGACAGCGCCCTTCCTATGCGTTTAGTATTTGGAACAATGTTCGGTTATGTGTTCCATTTTGACCCGATAACGCGGCTCGATTCGGCGCGAGCCCATCGCAAAACGATTTGGAGGAGCGGGGAATGGACTCTCTTTGTCCTGAAGTCGATTATCAGAAATTTCTGGCCGAGGGCCGTTTGATGATTCAGCGTAGCCGCAGCAGCGGCCGCTACGTGTTCTACCCGCGGGTGGCGGAACCGGTTACCGGTGCGCGCGACCTTGAGTGGGTCGAAGCCTGCGGGAAGGGAACGGTTTATTCAACTACCGTGGTGCGCCAGAAATCGCCCACGCCAAGCTACAACGTAGCAGTGATCGATCTGGATGAAGGTGTGCGCATGCTCAGCTGTGTAGAGGGCATCGAGCCGGAGGCTGTGCGCATCGGCATGCCCGTGCAGGCGAAGATCGTGTACCGGGGGGATGCGGCACTGCTTGTGTTCGAGCCAGCTTGACGCCCGCTAACCCGCAACCGGCCGTCAAGAGCCGGTCGCACCGATGAAAGGTAGATCGAATGGAATTCAACTTGCGCGGGCGTACCGCACTGGTGGCAGGTGCCACCTATGGGATTGGGGAAGCACCTGGCTTGTCGTCGCTGGACCTCGCTGCGCGCGCCTCCGTTGACGCGCTGGCTCAGGTAGGGCTTACGCCTGGCGATGTCGACGGGCTTTTCGTGTGCACGCCGGACGACATGCTCTCGGGTCTTACGTTTGCCGAGTACCTCGGTATTAACCCGAAGTTCACCGACAATAATCGAAGCGGCGGCTCGGCGTTCGAGATCTACGCGCACACCGCGGCGATGGCGTTGTGTACGGGACAGATCGACGTTGCCTTGATCGCATACGGGAGCAATCAGCGCAGCGCGGCAGGCAAGCTTGTGCAGTCGTCGCGCCCCTCGCCGTGGGAGAGCCCGTATAGGCCGATGAATCCGGTGTCGTCTTATGCACTTGCGGCGGCGCGGCATATGCACCAGTACGGCACGAAGCGCGAGCATCTTGCCGAAGTGGCCGTGGCCGCGCGCAAGTGGGCGCAACTCAATCCTGAAGCGTACATGCGTACGCCCTTGTCGATCGAAGATGTGATGGGCGCGCGCCTCGTGTCTGACCCACTTTCCGTGCGCGATTGTTGCCTCGTGACCGATGGCGCGGCGGCGGTTGTGATGGTGCGCGCCGAGCGGGCGCGTGATCTCACCGACAAGCCCGTGTATCTGCTCGGCGCAGCTTCGGCCACTTCGCATCGCGAAATAGCGAGCATGCCGGATCTCACGGTGACTGCGGCAGCGCAATCGGGCCGACGTGCATATGAAATGGCGGGCGTGAAAGCAGGCGATATCGACGTCGCGATGCTCTACGACGCCTTCACGATCAACACCATTCTGTTTCTCGAGGACCTCGGCTTTTGCCCCAAAGGCGAAGGCGGCGACTTCGTTTCGGAGGGTGGCATCGCGCCAGGCGGCCGGCTCGCGGTGAATACCAACGGCGGCGGTTTGTCCTGCGTTCACCCCGGCATGTATGGGCTATTTCTGATGGAAGAATCGATGCGGCAATTGACGGGCCGTGCCGGTGAGCGTCAGATCCCCGGCGCGAAGCTGGCGATCGCGCACGGCAACGGAGGTGTGCTCTCGAGCCAGGCTACGGTGATTCTCGGGACACAGGAAACGCTGTAAGACACGCCACCCACGAGGGTCACTGTCAACAGCTTTGCATGGGATCAGGGTAAGGCGTTGCATGGGACTGATGTAAGCGCTAAAGCGCTAACACCAGTCGACACGCTAAAGGGCTAACGCTGATCGACAGGAGACGGACAGATGAGCGAAGAGACCAGCAACGATGCAGCGGAGATCGTACAGGTCCGACAAAACGGTGCAGTTGCGATCGTCACATTGAACTATCCGCAACGGCGCAACGCGTTTTCGCTGAAGATGCGCGAGACGTTGCATGCGCAACTCTATCGCCTGATGCATCACGAGGAAAACTGCCGTGCGATAGTCCTGACCGGCGCGGGCAATACGTTTTGCGCGGGCGGTGATATCTCGGAAATGCAGGCGCGCAAGGTGCTGGAGTATCGCCAGCGCAACGAACTGCCGCTCGATATTTTCAGACTGATGGTCGAAGGCCCGAAAGCGGTCGTCGCTGCTGTCGAGGGGTTCGCGTTTGGCGCTGGGCTCTCGCTCGCCGCTGCTTGCGACTACGTGGTCACATCGTCGGCCGCGCGATATGCGAGTGCCTTCGTCAAGGTGGGGCTGCTGCCCGATACAGGGCTCTATTGGTCCCTGTCGCAGCGCGTGGGCGGAGGTCTTGCACGCGAGCTGATGCTGAGTGCGCGCCAGTTCGATGGCGCCGAAGCTGGCGAGACCGGTTTTGCGAATCAGGTCGTAGCACCTGGCGAGGCACTCGACGCTGCGATGAAGGTGGCGCGACAGTACGCGGAACTTCCTTCGGTGGCCACCGCACACCTCAAGGCCGCGCTCGCGACGGGCATCCGCACGCTCGACGACGCGATCGAGGCCGAAGTCAACCTGCAGCCCATCCTGCGCCGCAGCCGCGAACACCAGGAGGCCGTGAGCGCCTTCATGGAGAAGCGCAAGCCAATGTTCGTGGCCGACTGAGGAAGCCAACATGAGCGAAACACAAACGGCAGAAAAAGATATGACGTCGCTGATCGAGGTGACTCGCGACGGACCGGTCGCGATCGTGACGCTGAACAATCCCAGGCGCCGGAACGCAATGGGACGCCAGATGCGTCAGTTGTTGCGCGACATCATGCATCGGCTCATGGTCGACGATCCGGATTCGCGCGCGATCGTCCTGACGGGCGCGGGAGAGCACTTTTGCGCGGGCGCCGACATCTCCGAGATGACGAAGCGCACGATCCTGCAAAGTCGCGAGATTCTGGCGGAGTCGTGCGTGGTGGTGCGCGAGATGCAGGCGGGACCGAAGCCGGTCGTGGCAGCCGTGGAAGGCGTAGCCTTCGGCGCCGGGCTGTCGCTCGCGGTGGCAACTGACTACGTCGTCGCGGCTTCCACTGCGCGCTTTTGCGCGGCGTTTTTGCGCGTGGGGCTGATTCCGGATACCGGCATTCTGTGGACGCTGCCGAAGCGCATCGGCATGGCTCGCGCGAGGGAAATGCTATCGCTCGCCACGGAGATCGACGGCAACAAGGCGGTAAAGATCGGCCTGGCGAACGAAGTCGTCGAGCCGGGTAGCGCGTGCGCAAAGGCAATCGAAGTTGCACGCGGTCTCGCCGACTTGCCGCCGCTCGGCGTGGCGCTGCTAAAACACGCGCTCACCAACGCGACGACCATGGAAGGCGCGTTGAAAGCCGAGATCGACTATCAGCCCATCCTGCGCCAGTCGAAAGACCATCAGGCTGCCTGCAGGGCGTTTATGGAAAAGACCACACCGGTCTTCACGGGTGAGTGAGCGCGGGGAGCAATGCGATGAGTATCGAGCAGAGTGAAAAGGCCGGGGGCGAGGAAGAGATCGTGCAGGTGCGCCGTCAAGGCGACGTGACCATCGTCACGATGAACTATCCAGAGCGTCGCAACGCGTTCTCCATGAAGATGCGCCTCGCGCTGACGGAGGTGTTCCAGCGGCTCATGCACGATGACCCGGACACGCGCGCAATCGTGCTGACGGGCGCGGGCGGCCATTTCTGCGCGGGCGGCGACCTGTCCGAAATGCAGGTGACCACTCCGCCGTTGTTGGCGCTTCGTGAGCGCATCGCAGTGGGCGTGCGTCTCTTCAAGCTGATTTATACGGGCACAAAGCCGGTCGTCGCAGCGGTGGAGGGCACGTGCTACGGGGCGGGGCTCTCACTGGCTGCTGCTTGCGATGTCGTGGTCAGTGCTGATTCGGCAAAGTACTCGTGTGCGTTCGGGAGGGTCGGCCTGCTTCCCGACACCGGAATTCTCTGGACATTGCCGCAGAAGGTCGGCGGCGGCAAGGCGCGTGAGTTGATGCTCAGGGGAAATGTGATCGACGCAGCCGAGGCGCGCCAGCTCGGTCTCGTCAGCGAGGTGGCCGCGAGCGGCAGCGCGCTCGATGCGGCGATCGAGAGCGCAGCGCGCTTCGCGAGCTATCCGCCGGTGACGCTGGCGCTCCTGAAGGCGAGCCTCGCCAACGCGGGCAATTCGATCGAAGACGCTTGCCGCCTCGAAACTGACCTTAATCCGCTGACCCGTCAAACGAGCGACCACACCGAGGCGGTGGCGGCCTTCATGGAAAAGCGCAAGCCGATTTTCACGGGTGCCTGACACTGCCATTCTCCGTTGCTGTCTCTACTGGAAGTTCAACGCATATGTTTACGCCTGACCTGTTGAAGAACAAAAGAATTCTCATCACCGGGGGTGGCACTGGCCTTGGCAAAAGTATCGGCCGACGCTACCTCGAACTGGGCGCCGAGCTCGTCATCTGTGGCCGCCGCAAGGAAGTGCTCGACGCGACGGCCGACGAGTTTCGCGGTGTCGTACCTGGCGCGCGCGTGACGACGGTGCAGGCGGACGTGCGCAGCGCGGAGTCCGTGGAGTCCATGATGGACGCCGTCTGGAAGGATGGGCCGCTCGACGTGTTGCTGAACAACGCCGCGGCCAACTTCATCGCGCGCACGGAAAGCCTGTCGGCGCGCGCGGTTGATGCTGTGCTCGACATCGCGCTGCACGGCAGCTTCTATTGCACGATCGCGGCGGGCAAGCGCTGGATCGACGCGGGTCACTCGGGCAACGTGATCAGCACGGTGTCGACGCCCACGATGACCGGCTCGGCCTTTACAGTGCCGTCCGCTGCGGCGAAGGCCGGTGTTCTCGCAATGACCCGCAGCCTCGCCGTCGAGTGGGGCCCGAAAGGCATTCGCCTGAATGCGGTGGCGCCCGGTCTCTTCCCGACGCCGGGCGCATGGGAGCAGTTGTACCCGCCGGGCTCGCAGGTCGAGCCGCAGGAGCGCTCGGTGCCTCTCAGGCGCTTCGGCGAGCATACGGAACTCGCCGATCTCTACGCTTATCTGGCCTCGGATGGCTCCGGCTACATCAACGGCGACATGATCGTGATCGACGGCGGCCGCTGGATGCAAGGTGTTGGTGGCCCGACCTTCCGCGCGATGCAGGACTGGACCGACGAACAATGGGACGCCATGCGCGCCCACGCTCGCAAGGGATGAACCATGGGTCCGCTTGCAGGAGTTCGAATCATCGAGCTGGCCGGGATCGGGCCTGGGCCCATGGCGGCGATGCTGCTCGCCGATCTCGGCGCGACGGTGTTACGCATCGAGCGTCGCCAGCCGGTCAAGCTCGGTATCGAGCGGCCGCTGCGCTACAACCTGTTGCTGCGCAACCGAAAGACAATTGCGCTCGACCTCAAAGATCCGGAGGCAGTCGAACTCGTGCTTACGCTGGTGGAGCGCGCCGACGCCTTGATAGAAGGTTTCCGGCCCGGCGTGACAGAGCGACTCGGGCTGGGCCCGCAAGCCTGCCTCGAACGCAATCCGAAGCTCGCTTACGGACGCATCACGGGATGGGGCCAGGAAGGTCCACTCGCGCAGTACGCCGGGCATGACCTGAACTACATCGCGATCACCGGTGTGCTCAACGCAATTGGCCGCCGCGATCAGCCACCTTCGATACCGCTGAATCTGATCGGCGACTATGCGGGCGGATCGCTGTACCTTGCAATGGGGCTGCTTTCGGCGATTTTGCATGCGCGTAACGGCGGCACCGGTCAGATCGTGGATGCCGCAATCGTCGACGGTACAGCCAACCTTGCCACCACGTTCTTCGGCATGCAGGCCGCCGGCATCTGGCGAGACGGGCGCGGGACGAATATCACGGATTCGGGATCGCACTTCTACGACGTGTATGAGTGTGCGGACGGCAAGTGGATCACGGTCGGTCCCATCGAGGACAAGTTCTATCTCGAACTGCTTCGCTTGCTCGACATCGACCCCCAAACGCTGGGTACCCAGCTCGACGCAAGCAACTGGCCCGCCGCGCGCGCGCTGTTCGCGCTGAAGTTCAAGGGCCGCACACGCGAGCAATGGACCACGTTGCTCGAGCAGACGGATGCATGCTTCGCACCGGTTCTGTCGTGGAGCGAGGCGCCCGAGCATGCGCATCTGAAAGCGCGCGGCACGTTCATCGAAGTGGACGGCATCGTGCAGCCCGCGCCGGCGCCACGCTTTTCCGCCACCGTGCCCGCGACGCCGACGGCGCCCGAGGCGCCCGACGCGTCCACGCTCGACGCCGCGCTGGCCGCATGGCTCGATCCGGGCCGCATCGGCGAGCTCAAAGAAGCCGGAACGCTGGCCTGACCGAACCCGGCAGGCGAGCCATAAAGACGAAACGAGACACTCATGGATCTGCGATATACCGACAAAGAGCTGGCGTTCCGTAATGAGGTGAGAGCCTTCTTCAAGGAAGCGTTGCCCTCCGACATTCGACGCAAGGCGACTTTGGGGCAGCGTTATTCGGCGGCCGACCTGCGCCGCTGGCAACGCATTCTCTACGAGCGCGGCTGGGCGACGCCAGCGTGGGATAACGCGTGGGGCGGCACGGGTTGGAGCGCGGTGCAGCAGTACATCTTCAAGGAAGAGCTGCACATGGCGCCGGCGCCGGAGACACTGTCATTCAACGTGAACATGATCGGTCCGGTTCTGATCGCGTTCGGCAGCGAAGAGCAGAAGCGCCATTTCCTTCCTCGCATCGCGAGCCTGGAATACTGGTTTTGCCAGGGATTTTCCGAGCCCGGCGCCGGTTCGGACCTAGCCGCGCTTCGAACCCAGGCGGTCCGCGACGGGGACGACTACATCATCAACGGGCAGAAGCTGTGGACTTCGACGGCGCATCACGCCGACTGGATGTTCTGTCTCGTGCGCACGGATTCGAGCGGCAAGAAGCAGCAGGGCATTACGTACCTGCTGGTCGACATGAAGACACCGGGCCTGACTGTTCGCCCGATTATCACGATCGACGGCCACCATGAAACCAACGAAGTGTTCTTCGATAACGTGCGCGTACCGGTTGCGAATCGCATTGGCGAGGAAAACAAGGGTTGGGACTACGCCAAGTATCTGCTCGGCAACGAGCGCAGCGGCATCGCGCGCGTGGGCGTTTCGAAGATGCGCGTGCGTTACGCGAAGGATCTTGCGAAGCGCGTGCCGTGTGGTGACGGTGTGCTGTGGGACGACCCGCGTTTTCGCGAACGCGTCGCGGCAGTTGAGGTAGAGCTGAAGGCCCTGGAGATGACGCAGATGCGCGTGATCGCTGAGAGCAACGCGCAGGAGAGCCACTTGCCCGACCCGAAGACTTCGATCCTGAAGATCAAGGGTTCCGAGCTACAGCAACTCTCAGCTGAATTGCTCCTCGAAGTGGCAGGTCCTGACGCTTTACCACTTGATCTCGACTTCCTGCGTGGACTTGGCGAACCAGTCCGAGAACCCGAATGGGCGCTCACGATCGCGCCGAATCACTACTTCGCGCGTCATGTCTCGATTGTGGGCGGCTCCAATGAGATTCAGAAGAACATTCTGGCTAAGTCCGTTCTCGGACTTTGAGCGAAGGGCGAACTGCGGAGAAGCATGAGATATGGACTTTGATTTTACCGACGAGCAACGCATGCTCAAGGACAGCGTCGAGCGGCTCGTCAAGGACGAGTACGGGTTCGAGCAGCGCGCGAAGTATCTCGCTGAGCCGGATGGTTTCAGCCGTGAGCAATGGGCGCGTTACGCCGAAATGGGCCTGTTGGGCCTTTCGTTTGACGAGGAATACGGCGGCAGTAATTGCGGCCCGGTCGAAACGATGATCGTCATGGAGGCGTTGGGCCGTGGGCTCGCAGTCGAACCGTATCTCGCGACGGTCGTGCTAGGCGGCGGCTTCGCGCGCCTCGCTGGCAACGCAGCACAACGCGCCGCGATTCTGCCGGCGATTGCGCAGGGTGAGCTGCAGATGGCGTTCGCCCACAGCGAGGCGCAGTCGCGGTACGACCTCGCAGACGTTGCGACCACCGCACGGCGTGAAGGTGACGGTTGGGTGCTCGACGGCGCCAAGCGCATGGTGCTGCACGGCGGCAGCGCCGATCTGCTCGTTGTGTCGGCGCGCATGTCGGGTGGCAGGCGTGAACGCGACGGCATCGGTCTGTTCGTAGTCAGGGGCGACGCGGCGGGCGTGACGCGCCACTCGTATCCGACGCAAGACCGGCTGCGCGCGGCCGACATTGAGTTCTCCGGCGTGCGCGTCCCGGACAGCGACGTGCTGGGCGTGGCGGGTGCCGCGTTGCCGCTTATAGAAACGGTCGTCGCGCACGCCATCGCGGCGGTGAGCGCGGAAGCCGTGGGTGCCATGGCCGCCGCGCACGAGGAAACAGTGGAATATCTCAAGGTCCGCAAGCAGTTTGGCGTGCCTATCGGATCGTTTCAGGCGCTCCAGCATCGCGCGGTCGACATGCTTGTCATGGTGGAGCAGGCGCGCAGCATGGCGCTCTTCGCGACCATGATGAGCGAGGAGCCGAATGCGGCAGAACGCGATCGCAGCATGTCTGCGGCGAAAGTGCAAATCGGACGCTCGGGCCGTTTCGTGGGCCAGCAAGGCGTGCAGTTGCACGGCGGCATCGGCATGACTGAGGAGTGCAAGATCGGCCACTACCTGAGACGCCTGAGCGTAATCGATATCCAGTTCGGCTCGACCGAACATCATCTGACCCAGCTCGCCAATGCCGGCGGACTGATCGATGCAGCAGCGTGAGCCGTGCGTCCTGCCAAGTAAACGGAAACCATTCATGAGCCGAATTTCCACACCCGATCAATATCAGGAACTGCGCGATGCCCTGCGCGACCTCTCGAAGGAGTACCCCGACGAGTACTGGCGCCGCATCGATCACGAGCGCGTCTATCCGGAGGCCTTCGTCGACGCGTTAACGAAGGCCGGCTGGATGGCGGCGCTGATTCCCCAGGAGTATGGCGGCTCCGGCCTCGGGCTGACCGAGGCGTCCGTGATCATGGAGGAGATCAACCGCAACGGCGGCAACTCCGGGTTCTGCCATGGGCAGATGTACAACATGAATACGCTACTGCGGAACGGCTCGGAAGCACAAAAGCGCAAATATCTGCCGAAGATCGCGAGCGGAGAACTGCGCCTGCAGTCGATGGCCGTCACCGAGCCGACGACGGGAACCGACACGACAAAACTGAAGACCACCGCCGTAAAGAAAGACGGCCGTTACGTGGTGAACGGCCAGAAGGTGTGGATATCCCGCGTGCAGCACTCGGACATGATGATCCTGCTCGCGCGTACCACGCCCTTGTCGGACGTGAAGAAAAAATCGGATGGGCTGTCCTGCTTCCTGGTGGATCTGCACCAGGCTATCGGCAATGGTCTGACCGTGCGGCCGATTCCCAACATGGTCAATCACGAGACGAACGAACTGTTCTTCGACAATCTCGAGATTCCTGAAGAGAACCTTATTGGTGAGGAAGGCAAGGGCTTCAAGTACATCCTCGATGGACTCAATGCCGAACGCGCACTGATCGCGGCCGAGTGCATCGGCGACGGTTACTGGTTCGTCGAACGCGCATCGAAGTACGCGAGCGAGCGGATCGTGTTCGACCGGCCCATCGGCATGAATCAGGGCATCCAGTTCCCGATTGCCGAGGCGTACATCGACGTGCGCGCGGCCGATCTCATGCGCTACAAGGCCTGCGAGCTTTTCGACAATCATCAGCCGTGCGGGGCCGAAGCGAATATGGCGAAGCATCTCGCGGCAACGGCTTCGTGGAAAGCCGCGAATGCCTGTTTGCAGACACATGGCGGCTTCGGTTTCGCCTGTGAATACGATGTCGAACGCAAGTTCCGCGAAACCCGGCTCTATCAGGTGGCACCGATTTCGACGAACCTGATTCTGTCCTACGTCGCCGAGCACGTGCTCGACCTGCCGCGTTCTTTCTGAAATCGAGGGGGATCTCATGCGCTTCGAGAGCATTCTGTACGACGTCAGGGACCGTATCGCGACGATCACGCTGAACCGTCCTGAACACATGAACACCTGGAACGACCAGGTGGCGACCGAGGTGTACGACGCGATGCAGGCGGCGGGTTCAGACCGTGGCGTGCGCGTCATCGTTTTCACCGGCGCGGGCAAGGCCTTCTGTGCAGGGGGCGATATTCATAGCTTCGGCGGCGACCCTGCGGCGCTCATGACGAAGCTTCCGCGCCCGTTCGACATGCGCAAACGCGCCGACTGGCAGACGCGCTGCTCGTACTACCCGGCCATCCCGAAGCCCGTCATCGCCATGCTCAACGGCGCGACCGTCGGCATTGGCCTGATTCACGCGCTGTTTTGCGACATCCGGTTTGCGTCGGAAGACGCCACTATCACGACAGCATTCGCGCGGCGAGGTCTGACGGCGGAATACGGCATGGCCTGGATACTCGCCAGACACGTGGGGCAGGCGCACGCGCTCGACCTGCTGCTGTCGGGACGCAAAATCAAGGGGCGCGAAGCGGAACGTATGGGACTCGTGAATCGGGCAATTCCGGCCGACAAGCTGGTCGAGGAGACCTATGCCTACGCGCGCGAAATGGCGGAGTACTGCTCGCCGCGTTCGATGCGCATCATGAAGGAGCAGGTCTGGGAAGTGCCGTTCCAGACGCCCCACGAGGCGGTCATGTACGCCGGGTTGGACATGCCGATCGCCAACCAGTGCGATGACTATAAGGAAGGCATTGCCAGCTTTCTCGAGAAGCGCAAGCCCAACTTCACGGACTACTGAGCACATACAGGACTACCTCATGCTGAACTACGAAGTCGTCAAGAACTGGCCGATTGAAGATGTCACGCAGACGTACAGCGAGCGCGACGTGATGCTGTATTCACTGGGCCTCGGTCTGGGTGGAGACCCGTTGGACGCAGAGCAACTGCGCTACGTGTACGAGAAAAACCTGCAAGCGATGCCGACTTGCGCGGCCGCGTTCGCGTGGCCGAAATCGTGGATGCGCGATCCGCGTACGGGTATCGACTACCTGAAGCTTGTGCATGGTGAGCAGGATGTCCGTTTCGCGCGCCCGATGCCCGTGGCGGCGACCATCGTTAGCAAGACGCGCGTGAGCCGCATCTCAGACAAGGGCGCAGGCAAGGGCGCGATCGTCGAACTCAAGCGAGACATCATCGACGCCTCGACGGGCGAACAACTCGCTGAAGTCCGGCAGGTGTCCTTTCTGCGCGGCGACGGAGGGTTCAGCGCCGAGTCGGGCGAGAGCGACTCGCCGCCCGAAGCGCTGCCGCCTGTGCCGGAACGAGCGCCGGATGCGGAATACGTCTTCTCGACCGGCCCCCATGCTGCGTTGATCTACCGTCTTTCCGGCGATGCCAACCCTTTGCACGCGGACCCCGATGTGGCATCGAAGGCCGGATTCAGCCGGCCGATTCTTCACGGCCTCGCGACCTACGGCATGGCCGGTTATGCGGCGATTCGCACGTTCGCGGGTAACGACGCATCACGTTTGAAGCGACTCGCTTTGCGCCTGACTTCGCCGGTGTACCCGGGCGAACAGGTTCGCTTCCAGTTCTGGCGGGACAGTGACACGCGCTTGCATCTGCGGGCGCGCGTCGACGCACGCGATGTGGTGGTACTGAACAACGGAATCGTGGAAATTGCCTGAAACCGCGCCCGGCAGCGCCGATCGTGTTTTGCCGGGCCGCGACTGGAGCCTGACGATGGACCTGAAAGAGAGTCCCGCCGACAATGAATTTCGCGCCATAGTGCGTGAATTCGTAGCGACGCATTTGCCCGACGACATTCGTGATCGGGTGCTCAACTTCCGTCATGTGCCGCGCGAAGACTATGTGCGCTGGCAGCGGATTCTGGCCGGGAAGGGGTGGGGCGCACCTGCTTGGCCCGCACAATTCGGCGGCGCCGCCTGGAATGCCGCGCAGCGCAATATTTTCGACGAGGAATGCTTTACCGCTGGCGCGCCGCGTCAGATGCCGTTCGGCCTTTCGATGGTTGGACCTGTGATTCAGAAGTTCGGCACCGACGCGCAGCGCGAACGGTTCCTGCCGCGCATCATCTCGATGGAGGACTGGTGGTGTCAGGGTTACTCCGAGCCGGGTGCTGGTTCCGATCTGGCGTCGCTCAAGACGCGTGCGGAGCGCGTCGAGCGAGACGGTCAATCGTTTTACGTCGTCAATGGCCAGAAGATCTGGACCTCGTTTGCCCAATGGGCGAACTGGATTTTTTGTCTGGTCCGCACGGATGGCAGCGGCCGCCCGCAAGAAGGCATCTCGTTCCTGCTGATCGATATGTCGACCCCCGGGATCACGGTCAGACCTATTCGCACGCTTGACGGGGGCCACGATGTCAACGAAGTGTTTTTCGACAATGTTGAAGTGCCGGTAAGCAATCTCGTCGGTGACGAGCATCGCGGCTGGTCGATCGCGAAGTATCTGCTCGGACACGAGCGGACGAACATCGCCGGGCTTGGCAACTGCAAGCGCTTCATGCGACGTCTCAAGGAGATTGCCGGCAGCGAGCGTAAGCACGGCAAGCCGCTCATCGAGGACGTCCGCTTTCGTGATCGCATCGCCAAGGTGGAAATCGATTTGATCGCTCACGAATGGTCGCTTCTGCGCGTCGTCTCGGCGGAAACAGCGGGACGTCCTATCGGACCGGAAGCTTCGGTGCTGAAAATCCGCGGTTCGGAGATTCAGCAGGAGCTTACGGAACTGATAATGGAATGCGCGGGCCCGTATGCGGTGCCCTTTGTAAGCGAAGCGCTGGAGGCGGACTGGCGCGGCGAAACCGCGAACGGCGAGCTGCTCAACGCGCTGGCCGCGCATTACCTGGACTGGCGCAAGATTTCGATCTACGGCGGTTCGACTGAAGTGCAGAAAAACATCATCGCCAAACAGGCGCTCGGCATCTGAGGACACGCCATGGACTTCACGCTGGTTGAAGAGGAACAGATGCTGGCCGACGTGGTCGGCCGTTTCGTCGAAAAGGAGTACGACTTCGAGGCGAGGCGCCGTCTTGCCGCCACTCCCGAGGGTTGGTCAGCTGCACACTGGTCTACGCTCGCTGAAATGGGCGTGCTGGCGCTGAACGTGCCGCAGGAGCATGGCGGCCTTGGCATGGGTCCGGTCGAGACCATGCTCGTGATGGAGGCCTTTGGCCGTGGACTCGTACTGGAGCCGTTTGTATCGACGGCCGTAATCGGCGCGAAGCTGATCGGGCGCGCGGGCTCCGAGGCGCACAAGGTCACGATGCTGGCCGGTATAGCGGACGGCAGCCTGAAGACCGCACTGGCAACGCTGGAACCCGGCGCGCGTTTTGATTTGTGGGATGTGGCGACGAGGGCCGAGCCAACGCGTGGCGGCTTTATCCTGAATGGACGCAAGGGCGTCGTACTGCATGGCGACAGCGCAGACATTCTGCTGGTCTCCGCGCGTACCGCAGGCGAGCAGACGGACAAGCACGGCATCACGCTCTTTGCCGTCGATGCTCGAACGCAAGGTGTGAGCATCAAAGGGTTTCCCGCACTCGATGGCCAGCGTATCGCCGAGGTGGTGCTGGACGGCGTGCGCGTCGATGCACAGGCTGTCATCGGCGCCATTGATCAGGGCTGCCCCTTGCTCGAGTGGACCGTCGATCAAGGCATTTTTGCGCTGTGCGCGGAGGCGGTGGGCGCGATGTCGCGGCTGAGCGAGCTGACTTTTGAGTACCTGCGCACGCGAAAGCAGTTTGGCTCGCCGATCGGCAAATTCCAGGCGCTGCAGCATCGTGCCGCGGATATCTTGACCGCGGTCGAGCAGGCGAAATCGATCGTCTACTTTGCCGCCGCCAAACTTGGCGCGGACGACGACCTGGAAGCTCATCGCGCTGTCCTTGCCGCCAAGGCGCTGATTGGCCGTAGTGCGCGCTTCGTGGCACAGCAAGCCGTACAACTGCACGGAGGGATGGGCATGACGGACGAACTCGCGGTGGGGTGGTACGTGAAGCGGCTCACCTGCATCGATATGACATGGGGAAACACCGAGCACCATATCGAGCTATACGGCGCGTTCCTGTAATTGCAGTTAAGCAGACGACAAAATTGGTCCCGACCGCCCATACTGGTCGATTCGAAAAAAGGAGACAACTGATGTCAGTAGCTGGTCATGGCGCGACTCCGGAGCTGGCGCCGGTTCCCGCGCACGTATTGCCTGAACGGGTGTTCGACATCGACATTTACAATCCGCCGGGTGCCGAAGATGACTACCATCTCTCGCTCAAGCGGTTGCACGCCGAAGGCATTCCCGACATTCTCTGGACACCGCGCAACAGTGGACACTGGATCGCAACGCGCGGCGACGACATCTATCACATCCTCAAGGACTACGAGAATTTTTCGTCGAAGCAGTTGACAGTGCCGCTCGTCGAGCATCAACCGTTACCGCCGATCTTCTTCGATCCTCCGCAGCACACCGCCTATCGCGCGCTGATCGCGCCTGCCTTCATGCCGCAAGCGATCGGCAAGCTCGAGGAGAAGGCGCGCGAAATGGCGATCGAACTGATCGAGGGCTTTTGTCCGACGGGCGAGGTGGAATTCGTATCGGGATTTGCGCAGCATCTGCCGATCGGCATTTTCATGAACATGGTGGCGTTGCCCGCCGAGGATCGCGAGTACTTGCTCAGCCTCGCCGACAAAATGGTCCGCCCGGTCGATGCCAACGAGAAGCTCCAGGCGCTTGGAGCGATCTTTCAGTACCTGGGCGTGAAGATCGCCGAACGCCGCGCGAACCCGGGTGACGACCTCATCAGCAAGATCGTCCATTCGAAGATCGACGGGCGCGCGCTTACGGACGAAGAAGTTCGCGGGCTTTGTGGTCTCGTGCTGATTGGCGGCCTCGATACGGTTGCTTCGGCCATGGGCTTTATCGCGCGATTCCTCGCCGGCAGCCCGGCCCACCGCAAGCAGCTCATCGACAACCCCGAACTGACGCAGAAGGCCGTCGACGAGCTTCTGCGGCGTTTCCCGGTGGTCAATCAAGGGCGGCGGATCACACACGATTTCGAATACAAGGGCGTGCATATGAAGGCGGGCGACATGATCATCATGCCGACCACGCTGCACGGTCTCGACGAAAGAAAGTTCGACGATCCGCTGAGCGTCGATTTCACTCGGCCCACGCCGATTCATTCGACGTTCGGCAATGGCGCGCATCGTTGCCCTGGCTCGTTCCTCGCACGCGTGGAATTGAAGGTCTTCCTTCAGGAATGGCTCAAGCGCATTCCTGATTTCCAGATCAAGCCGGGCGAGAAGGCGGGTGTCCACGGAGGCGTAAACGGTACGCTGTACCACTTGCCTCTCGTCTGGGAGGTGGTCCGCTGAGGATCGGTCGCAATGGCCTGAAAGAGCCGTTGCGACCATGTGCGCCTGTAGAAGGCGGTCAGCGGCGCGGCGCAGGTCCCCTAGCGCGTGCCGACCGCTCCACCTGGGCGCGATTCTGGCTTAGGCACCCGCCTTCCAGTCTTATGGAGAAGCCTTGCTTAACGCTCGCCAGACGACTTTCATGGCGTGACGGAATGAGTCCCGATCAAGCGTGTTCGCGTTGGACCGGCGAAGAAAGACGACCAGACCTTGTAGATGTGAAAGGAGCAGGGCGCCACGCAGCGTACATTCGGCCGACGCCAACGTTGGGTTTATCTGCGCGATCAGTTCCGCCAGAAGATCCTGGAAATCCGCGGTGGATTTCGCCATCAAGGCATGCAAAAAGGGCTCATGCTCCGCCAGACTCCAGCACTCCAGAACAAAGGCGCTAACGCGATTGCCGCCGGCTGACGTCAGTACCGAGAACGCCTCGTCGACGATGACCTCCAGCCGGGCCTCCGGTGGCCGCAGTTTGTCTTGGGCGATGGTCCGATAGTGTTCGAAATAGCGATCTGTAAATGCCTCGATCGTGGCCCGCAATAGTTCCTCGCGGGTGCTGAAATAGTGCTGCAGGGTCCTCAGTCGGATTCCTGCGTCGCTGGCAATTCGGCGTTGAGTGAAGCCAGCGTTACCTTCCGATGCGAAGACCTCGATCGCTACTTCGATGATGACGGGCACACGCGTCGTTCTGTTCCCTCGCCGTCTGGGCTCGTCGTCTGCCAACTTGCCGAGCTCTGCCGATGAGATGGTCAGGTCTTTCATCTTTTGGCTCTCCTTGGCGCCTGCTGCCCGTCGCGCGCGCGTTGTCGATCCGGGGTGTGTAACGGCGGCTTTGATCTGATGATTAGTCAAACGACGAATAAAAATGCAACCTTCGACTAATTGTTTTTCAGAAAACGCCTGATCCCGTCTCGCACCCAGCATTGCATATGCTACCCCATTAACGCGTGGTCTTGTCCATACCAGCATTTCCCCTGGTGCCGACTGGGCTTGATAGTGGGTCGGCTGACTACTATTATTTAGTCAACCGACACATTGTGACCAAACCCAACCCTTCCCGCTGCGTCGAAACCGGAGCAGGAGATGCGCACGGTCTGGGGCTGGCCGGTTAAGGTCACCAATTTTTGCGTTCCTGGTTGGATAGTCAGAAGCGCGTATAGGGCGGTCGAAGGAGCAGGACATGAAGCTTGGAGAAGGTTCTTTGCGTTCGCTCATCGAGAAGTGGCTTGCACCCACTGCGGCCACCCCGGTGCATCTAACCCGATGTACTTTCGCGAATTCGAGCCAGACCAGGTGTGTGCTTGCGCGGTCAGCCGCCTCCGAGAGGTCCTTCGCGATATTCTTCTTCCGGCACGACGATGGTGCCTGGCGCGTGTTCCCGCCCCCTCCACGAAAACCGCAAATGCATTCCCGCGCAGGAACGGGATAAGAGATTGATCGGGTCGTGGTCATGACCAGGGTATAGAGAAGGACTGCCAAGGAAACCGACTCAATCGCGCAATCGTTTTCGGATGCTTTTTCGGTTCGTCGTTTTATCGCGTACGAATGGAAAGCCGATAGGCTGACACGTCCGTGACCTGTACTGCTTACCGGACCAGGGCCGGGGAATACTGGCTGCGTCCGACCTGCGTATCGATCCGTATCCGCTTTGACGGATCGCAAGGAAGCCCCCCATGGTTTGCATCGCCAATCCGCGCAGGCGAGGTGAAAGCCTCGCAAATTCAGTCGTCGACAACATTTCGTTTGCGCTACGCGCTCCGCACGCATCTGGAACCGTCGCGACGCTGGTTCCCGTACACCGGTTCAAACCCATTACGAATCTCGAAATCACGTTTGCCTTGATCTTTGAACGACGTTCAAAAAAATGCATCACGTAGGGTGAGCGAGCGTTGACAGTCGAGTTTCGAGCGTTTATCTTTGCGAACAGCATTCGTATTCTGGTTGAGCTGTCGGAAGTATCCAGGACGGACGCGATGCTGACGAGGTAGGGAGGCCGGTTTCGCTTCATTGCAAGAAGTCTGCGGCAGTCCAAAGGCCTAGGCCTTTTCTGCGGCAGTTCGACGAAGACAAGAGGAGACGCATGAAAAAGAAAAGTCTGAAGCCAAGCGCGATCAGCCTTGGTGTGCAAGCAACCTGTATCGCGGCGGCGTGCGGGTTGTGGAGCGCGAACGCAAACGCCTTCCATTTCGATGTTCCGAACCCGGACATCGACATGGAATGGGACAACACGGTGCGCGCTGACTACGATATCCGGCTTCAGAATCCGGACCACTTCTACACCAACAGTCCGACCTACGATGAAGGCGATCTGTCGACGCCGAAATTCAGCACGATCCAGTCGATGCTGAACCTCTACAGCGAATTCGACTTCAAGTACAAGGAGACGTCAGGTTTCCGCATCAGTATGGACGCGTGGTATGACCCGACGTTCAAGAATCACAATACGAGCAATCCCGCATTTCCGCCCAACTATCCCAACAACGAGTACACGAGCTATATCAAGAAGTACTATCAGGGCCCGAGCGCCGAACTGCGCGATGCGTTCGTGTTTAACACGTTTGACCTCGGTGGTCACTCTGTGAACGTCAAGCTGGGCCGGACGGCACTCACATGGGGGCAGTCGGCGTTTGCTACGCTGGGCGGAGCGAACTCGGTGGCGATCGGTCAGCAGCCTCTCGATCTGATGAAACTGACGCAGAGCCCGAGCGCTTCGCTTAAGGAAATTGTGTTGCCGACGGCTCAGGCCAACGTGACGACGAGCATTACCGACACGTTCACCCTCGGGGCACAATACACGTTCGAATGGAACCACGACCGTCTGCCTGAAGGCGGCACATATTTCGGCGGTGCGGATCCTATTCTTTATGGCCCTCCGATCGCCAGCTACGAAAACATTCCGGGGCTGGGCACGTTCGCGATTCCGCGCATCGCGCCGACTAAAGGTCAGATCGGCGATATCGGCCTCGACGGGAAGTGGCGTGTCGATTCGCTCGCAACGACCTATGAATTCACGTACCGCCACTTCGCCATGAAGATGCCGTGGGCGGCGGTGCTACTCCCGGGTGCGGGACCGGAACTCTTCCCAGGCACCAACCTTCCTGGTGTTACGGCGAAGTATGGCAACGACGTGAACCTGATCGGCGCTGGCTTCAACAGTGCGATCGGCAACGCGGCGGTGGCAGGCGAGCTGTCGTACCGCTGGAACATGCCGCTCAGTGCGGTCAACGCGACCACGGTCAACGACGCGCCAACGGGCCGTACGTTGCATGGTCTTTTGAACGTTACCCAGTCGTTCGGCAAGTCACCGCTGTGGGACAACATGTTCCTGCAGGGCGAATTCGCGTTCAATCAGTTGTTGAGCGTGCAATCAAACCCCGGGAACTTCGCGATGTCCGGCTATGACACGACCGGCCAATGTTCTGCAAGCGGGAATAACCCGTTCAACAACTGTTCCACCCGTTTCTGGGCCGGAATCGGTATTGGTGCTAGCCCGCAGTGGTACCAGGTGTTCCCGGGGGTCGATCTGACGATGCCGCTGTTCGTCAACCTGAATCTTAAGGGCTATTCATCGGTTATTTCGCCAGCGGCCGAAGCACAAGGTCAGAACACGTTCGTGGTCGGGCTTGATTTCACGATCTATAACAAGCACGAAGTGGACATTACCTACACCTACTACATGAACAAGAAGGGGTACTCAACGGCGGGAGCCGCCACGGCTCTCGGCGCGCCGTACAGCGACAAGTCGTGGCTGGGCATCACCTATCAGACAACGTTTTGATGATGGAGACACCTGTGAAAAGATTCCCAAAGCTTCTTAAGGCGCTGGCGATACTCGCGGCTGTTTGGGCTTCACCCTACACGCTGGCGATCGAGGGCGGGATGACGCCGTTCGGCGCAGAAATTGCCGGCAACAAGGACGGGTCGATTCCTGCATACACGGGGGGCATCAAGGAGTTTCCGAGCGGATTCAAGGCCGACTCCGGAAAATGGGCGGACCCGTTTGCCGGTGAAAAGCCCGTTCTGCAAATCACGGCCCAGAATTATCAGCAATACGCTGACAAGCTGAGCGCGGCGTCGGTCGAGTTGTTCAAGCGGTATCCTACTTACCGGATGGACATCTACCCGACGCATCGCTCCGTGGCGTATCCGGACTGGTACCTCGAGAACTCGGAAAAGAACGCGGAGAACGCGAAACTCGAGAAGGGTGGCCTGTACATATCTGGCGCTTTCGGCGGCAAGCCGTTCCCGGTGCCCAAGAACGGTCAGGAAGCGTTGTGGGACTGGGAGATGCACTATGTCGGCACGGCCCAGAAAAACAATGTGAAAACGTGGCTCGTCGATTCGAGCGGCACCCCGATTCTTGCCGCGCAGTTCAAGAGTTCGCTGCTCTATCCTTATTTCGAGCCTAAGTACGAGGCGGAGTTTCGCAAGAAGGGGCCCCTCGCGATCTGGTATCAGGTCTACAACGACTACGCGGCACCGGCGCGGCTGATTGGTGACACGACGCTCTTCTGGTACTTCACGGATTCGGCCGATCACGACCAGCAATCCTGGGAATACAACCCGGGTCAACGCCGCGTCCGTGTGGCGCCCGATCTCGCCTACGACACGCCGAACCCCGGCTATTCCGGCGCCATCACGATGGACGACATCCAGCTGTTCTACGGGAAGATCGACCG
The DNA here is from genome assembly GCF_021390595.1 of Paraburkholderia sp. HP33-1. NCBI lineage: Bacteria > Pseudomonadati > Pseudomonadota > Betaproteobacteria > Burkholderiales > Burkholderiaceae > Paraburkholderia > Paraburkholderia sp. HP33-1. The sequence continues at coordinate 202,993 of NZ_JAJEJR010000004.1, forward strand.
CTGGGATGCGAAGCTGGTCGGAAAGAAGGAAATGTACATCCCGTACAACGACTACAAGCAGCAGTACGAGACGCCGGCAAGCAAGATCCTCACGCAGCATTTCGTCAATCCGGATTATGTCCGGTGGGAACTGCACCGCGTATGGGTCGTCGAGCTGACGCTCAAGCAGGGTGCGCGTCATATCTACAGCAAGAAGACGCTGTATTTCGATGAGGACGGCGGTGGCGGAATGATGGACGCCTACGACCAGTCGGGCAAGCTCTATCGCGCCGGCTTCCAGACCACGGTTCCCGCGTATGACTACAAGGTGCCGTACGCGATGGGCAACTGGTTCTACGACTTCAACAGCGGCATCTATATCTTCGGCAGCCACCCGGCCGAAGCGCCCGGCATCTACTTCAACGTGAGTTTCCCGAACGATTACTACACGCCGGAGCGCATGCAATCTGCGGGTGTCCGCTAATTGCACGATCAGTTGCAATAAGGTATTGAGTGTACATCCCGCTCGACGCACCGAGCGGGATGTCTCACCAACGGTGGCTTACGTGAGGCTCGCGCATCAAAAGTAGTGGAGTAGCTGTTGCTTTTGGTATTGGATCAACCTGGAAAGTGATGGAGACAGTTTTGAAGAAACACCGGATGTTGATTAAGGCGCTCGCGCTTGTTGCAGCAGTCTGCGCGGCGCCAATGAGTAATGCGATCGAAAGCGGGGTGACGCCTTTCGGGGCGGAAATAGCCGGGAACAAGGACGGGACGATTCCGGCATACACAGGGGGAGTCACGCAGTTTCCGGCGGGATTCAAAGCCGATTCGGGCAAATGGGCGGACCCGTTTCCAGGCGAGAAGCCGGTGTTGCAGATCACTGCCCAAAACTACCAGCAATACGCGGACAAGCTGAGCGCGAGCGCAATCGAACTGTTCAAGCGTTATCCGACCTACCGGATGGACATCTATCCGACGCACCGCTCGGTGTCGTATCCGGACTGGTATCTCGAGAATTCGGAAAAAAACGGGCAGAATGCGAAGCTGGAAAAGAACGGCCTGTTCGTTTCCGGTGCGTTCGGCGGAAAACCATTCCCGGTGCCGAAGAACGGTCAGGAAGCACTGTGGGATTGGGAAATGCGCTACGTGGGTACGGCTCAGCGCAATAACGTGAAGACCTGGTTGGTTGATTCGAGCGGCACGCCGATCCTCGCCGCCCAGTTCAAGAGCTCACTGTACTACCCATACTTCGATCTCAAGCAGGAAGGCGAATTCAGGAAGAAGGGTGGTCTTGCCATCTGGCAATACATCAACAACGATTTCGTCGCGCCGGCACGAATGATCGGCGACACGACGCTCTACTGGTTTTTCACTGACACGGCCGATCACAACCAGCAATCGTGGGAATACAACCCGGGCCAGCGCCGCGTGCGCGTGGCACCTGACCTTGCCTACGACACGCCGAACCCCGGATATTCCGGCGCGATCACGATGGACGACATCCAGTTGTTCTACGGACGTATTGATCGCTGGGACGCGAAGCTCGTCGGCAAGAAAGAGATGTACATCCCGTACAACGACTACAAGCAACAGTACGAAACGGCGGCGAGCAAGATCCTCACGCCGCATTTTGTCAATCCGGATCATGTGCGCTGGGAACTGCACCGCGTGTGGGTCGTCGACTTGACGCTCAAGCAGGGTTCGCGTCACGTGTATGGCAAAAAGACGCTTTATTTCGACGAGGACGGTGGCGGCGGAATGATGGATGCCTATGACCAGTCGGGCAAGCTCTATCGCGGTGGCTTCGAGACCACGGCGCCTGCTTACGACTACAAGGTGCCCTATTCGCTCGGCAACTGGTTCTACGACTTCAACAGCGGCATCTACATCTTCGGCAGCCATCCTGCTGAGGCACCGGGGATCATGTTCAACACGAGCTTCACGAAAGACTTCTTTACGCCCGAGTATATGCAATCCACCGGCGTCCGATAGCCGACACAGTTGCAAGGAAGCGCGCAGCAGGTGCGTCATGCCGGTACGGCATGGCGCACGGAGAAGTTTCATAAAAGCCCAGGACTGTTCGCGTGATCGATCGCCAGTTACTGTGAAGGAGACGCAATGCGCAAGACACTGTTTCGTTGGCTGGCACTCGTCGCGGCGGCATGCGCCGCCAATGGGCCGGTCCAAGCCGAATTTGCCGACCCGATGCGTTCACCTGCCGTGATGAACCCGCAGGCCGCGCATGAACCCCTCATGGCGTTGGCGCAAGCCGGAGAGCGCCTCGTCGCGGTAGGCCCGCGCGGGGCGATTCTCGTGTCGGACGACGGTGCCATGAACTGGCGCCAGGTACAGGTTCCGGTGAGTTCCGATCTGGTGGCCGTTACGTTCAAGTCGGCCTCGCTGGGCTGGGTGGTGGGACACGACGGCGAAGTGCTCCACACCATCGACGGCGGCAATACCTGGGCTCGGCAACTCGACGGCCAGCAGGCGGCGAAGCTGATGAGCGCGTACTACTCGAAGCAACAGGGCGATTCGCCCGATCCCAAGGCGTCGCGCGAAGAGGCAGAGCGCTTCGAAGCAGACCAGGGCGGACGTCCGTTCCTCGACGTCTGGTTTGATGACGAGCGTTCCGGCTGGGTCATCGGTTCGTTCAACATCATTTTCCACACCGACGACGGTGGCAAGAGCTGGGCGCCCTGGTTCGATCGCGTGGACAATCCCAACGCGTTGAACCTGCATGCGATGCGCCGTATCAACGGGACGCTTTATATCGCCGGCGAACAGGGGCTGCTGCTCAAGCTCGATCCCGACAAGCAGCGTTTCGTCGCGGTGCCGACGCCCTCGAAGGGCAGCTTCTTCGGTCTCGCGTCGATGGGCAACGCGACGATCGTCTACGGTCTGCTCGGCAACGCGTATCGCTCCACTGACGGCGGCGCCACGTGGGACAAAGTCACGCTGCCGACCGGCGCGAGCATTCTGGCTTCGGCTGAACTGCCGAACGGTCACCTTGTTCTCGCGACTCAGGCGGGTGAGTTGCTCGAGAGCGTCGACCAGGGCGCAACGTTTCATGTACTTGGCGCCAGCCAGCCGGGCGGCATCTTCGCCATGGCGCTGCGCGGCGACACCGCGGTGCTGGCCGGTGCGGCCGGGCTGTCGCGGATCGCATTGTCGAAGTCGCACTAAGGGGGAGCAGACATGGCTGGCGGCAACAATGCCCAATTCGACAAGATGCCCGTGGTGGCAGATCTTGCCCAGTTCGATTCACGTTCAGGCAACGCGCTTGAACGGCTGATCTTCAACCGCCGTCCCTGGCTCATCGTCATCTGCGCAATCATCACGGCGGTGCTGGGGCTTCAGGCGCTGCGGCTCGATGTGAATGCGAGTTTCGAGAAGATGATTCCGCTCTCGCATCCCTACATCAAGAACTATCTTGCCAACAAGGCGGACCTCAAAGGGCTCGGCAATTCGCTGCGAATCGTCGTCGAGAACCCCTCGGGCGACATCTACGATCCAAAGTATCTCGCTGCGCTGCGGCGCATCAACGATGCCTTGTTCCTGATTCCCGGTGTCGACCGTCCTGGCGTGAAGTCGATCTGGATGCCGATCGTCCGCTGGAACGTAGTCACGGAGCGCGGCTTTGCAGGTGGCCCGGTGATGCCAGACGGCTTCGACGGGGCCGCTCAGGCAATCGCACAGCTACGCACGAACATTGCGCGGGCAAATATCGTGGGCAGCATCGTGTCGAATGATCTGCATTCGAGCATGATCCAGCTACCGCTGCTCGATCATTATGCCGATACCGGCAAGCCGCTCGACTATGCAAAGCTTTCACACCAGATCGACGATGTCATCAAGCACGAGGGTCACGGCGAGGTGCACGTACACGTGGTGGGCTTCGCGAAGCTGATCGGCGACCTGATCGACGGCTTGAAGCTCGTAGCGATGTACTTCGGCGTGGCCGCGGCAATCGCGCTCGCGGTGATCTTTCTCTACACGCGCTGCTATCGCAGCACGCTGCTGGTGGTGGCGTGTTCGCTGATTGCCGTGGTCTGGCAGCTCGGCATCATTCGCACGCTCGGCTATGTGCTGGACCCTTATTCGGTGCTGGTGCCGTTCCTGGTTTTTGCCATCGGCGTCTCGCATGGCGCGCAGAAGATGAACGGGATCACGCAGGACATCGGGCGCGGCACGCATCGCTACGTCGCGGCACGCTACACGTTCCGGCGGCTCTTCCTTGCCGGTCTCACGGCGTTGCTCGCGGACGTGGTCGGCTTCGCCGTGCTGATGGTCATTGACATTCCGGTGATCAAGGATCTGGCGTTCACCGCGAGCGTTGGCGTGGGTGTGCTTGTCTTCACGAACCTGCTGCTGCTGCCGGTACTGCTCTCATACGTCGGCGTGAGTCCGTCGGCTGCACGACGTAGCGTGCGTGGCGAGCAGAACGATGCGCTCGGCACCTCGTCGGCGGGCGCGCTATGGAATCTGCTCGATCGCTTCACCGAGCGCCGCTGGGCCGTGGGTGCGATCGTTTGCGCGGCGGCACTCACTGCGGTCGGCTGGTCGATCAGTCAGCATCTGCAGATCGGCGACCTCGATTCAGGCGCGCCGGAACTCAGACCCGACTCGCGCTACAACCTGGACAACGCGTACACCAATGCGCATTTCGGCCTGTCGAGCGACCTTTTCGTCGTGGTCGGCAAGTCGTCGCACGGCACCTGCGACGCCAACAACTTCCCGCTCGTGCTCGAAGCTGACCGGCTCGAAACCGCGCTACGCGGCGTGCCGGGCGTGCAGACGACGACTTCGGTCGGCGGCCTCGCGCGTTGGATGACCGCGGGCTTCTACGAGGGATACCCGAAGTGGTACACGATCGACCGCGTGCCATCGATCGTGAACAAGACAGTGTGGCAGATCCTGCTCGACCATCCGGACCTCCTAAGCCAAACTTGCGGCACAGCGCCCGTCATTGCGTATCTGACCGATCACAAAGCCGCGACGCTCTCGCGCGTCATGGAGGCAGCAGAGGCATTTGCCAAAGCACATAGCGACGACGATCACCAGTTCCTGATGGTTGCCGGCTCTGCCGGTATCGATGCAGTGACGAACGTGGTCGTCGCAAAAGCGAACCGCACCATGCTGTTCATGGTGTACGCTGCGGTGATCCTCCTGTGCTTTATCACGTTCCGCAGCTGGCGCGCGGTCGTGGTAGCTGTCGTGCCGCTCGGGATCACTTCGGTGCTGTGCGAGGCGCTCATGGTCAAGCTCGGGATCGGCGTTAAGGTGGCGACGCTGCCTGTGATTGCACTGGGCGTGGGGATTGGCGTCGACTATGCGCTCTATCTGCTGAGCGTGCAGCTCGCATATCAGCGCGCGGGGCAACCGCTGCGCGTGGCTTATCGTCATGCGGTGCAGTTCACGGGCAAGGTCGTGGCGCTGGTTGGGGTGACGCTGGCGGCCGGTGTTGTGACGTGGGCGTTCTCGCCGATCAAGTTCCAGGCGGACATGGGCATCCTGCTGACGTTCATGTTCCTGTGGAACATGATCGGCGCGCTCATCCTCATTCCTGCGCTGTCGCATTTCCTTTTGCAAGGCATTTCGCGTAGGGCAGTGGCGAAGGGCGTAGCGGCGGGCTCAGCGAACGTCGAGGCCTGTAGTGGCGAGGTGACGCTGCGGTCGTAACTGTATGGCGCGTGCCGCTTTACGCGCGGGATCGCCCGCAGCACCGATGAATTGGCCCGCCAATTGTGCAGATAGCGGGCCAGTTCGTGTTCAGGACAATCGCGCGTCAGGGCGAGCGGCTCCCGGAGTCCTTGCGGCGCGCATGGGGCGTGAAGGGCACGTTCGCGAAGACGGCCCTTCCGCTCGCCACGAGCCTGCCATCTGCTTCGGTCACCCGAACCTCGGTTGAAGCGATACGGCGACCGATGCGCAGCACGCTCGCTGTTGCGACGAGCAGAGGTGAGCGTTGCGCCTCATGAAAATCCACACTGAGGTCGATCGTTACCACGCTCTCGCCTGTCTGCGCGATGACTGCAAATGAGCATGCCGTGTCGATGAGACAACCCATAAACCCGCCGTGTAAAACGCGGGTGTCGGGATTGCCGGTCATTTCGGCGCGAACTGGCATCTGCAGCGTAATACCGCTGTCTTCAAGGTCCAGGACGGTGATGCCCAACCATCGGTTGGCGGGCGACCGGTCGATGCGTTGCTGAATCTGCTGGATCGTGAGTTTGGCGCTCATATCGCGCCCTACACCACGGACATCGAGAAGCTCAGGATTTCCGAGACTCCGCCGTCGACCATCAGCATTTGCCCGTTCATGTAGGAGCTCGCCTCGGAGGCGAGAAACACGGCAACACCGCCGAGTTCCTCCGGGTTCCCCCAGCGGCCCACGGAGATATGCGAGCGCACGATCTCCTTCATTTGCGGATTGGACGAAACGGGCTCAGCCATATCGGTGAGAAAGTAGCCCGGGCAGATGCCGTTGCAACGAATGCCGTGTTTGCCCAACTCTGCGCCGAGCGATTTCGTGAGCCCTGCGATGGCGTGCTTGCTGGCCACGTACGCCTGAAGCTTCTCGCGACCGAGCACCGACACATAAGAGCCGACGTTGATGATGCGTCCGTGGCCGTGTTGGATCATGGGACGCGCCACTTCCTGCGCGAGCAGGTATGCGGCCGTGACGTTTATATCCATCGTTCTTTGCCACATTTCTACGTTCGACTGGAGAAAGTCGCTCCACTCGCAAATGCCTGCGTTGTTGAGCAGTACGTCGACGCGTCCATAGCGCGCGAGGACATTGCGAACGCCGTTTCGGATGGCGTGCTGATCGGTGAGGTCGAATGGTTCGATATCGACGTTACCGCCCGTGTTGCGGATCGATTCCGCGGCCGTTTCGAGGCTCGTGCGCGAACGCGCGCAGAGGATGACGGTCGCCCCTGCTGACGCTAACGCGGACGCCATGGCATAACCGAGACCGCGCGATGCGCCGGTGATGAGGGCAATCTGTCCTTCCAGCGAAAACTGTTTCATGTTCTGACTCCAGTGGATCATGCGAAGGCTGGTCAACGATGGCGAATGACGATCTTGCCGAAATGCTTCTGGCTTTCGAGGTACTGAAGCGCATCCGGTGCATGCGCAAAGTCATAAACCGAGTCGATGACCGGCCTGAGTTTGTGCAACGCGATTGCACGGTTCATGGACTCGAAATCCTGACGTGAGCCGACGCGAATCGGTGCGATCGACAGCCCGCGCGTGAAGAATCCCTCGCCGGGAGAAGGGGCGCCGGTCAGCAGCCCCACGACGCTGATTCGGCCGCCGTCGCGTGTGGCGGCAACGGACTTGCTGAAAGTTTGAGCGCCACCCACCTCGACGACGAGATCGACCCCACGGCCATCCGTCAGGCGTAGCACGGCGTCATCCCAATTCGGCGTGTCGCGGTAGTTGATCGTGGCGTCGGCGCCGAGTTCGGCAAGGCGATTGAGCTTCGTTTCGCTCGACGAAGTGGCGATCACGCGGGCGCCGAATAGACGTGCCAGTTGCAAAGCGAAGATAGATACGCCGCCGGAGCCTTGCACGAGAACGGATTGACCCGGCAGCAGAGGCGCATGCTGGCACAGCGCGTTCCATGCGGTGACCGCGGCGCAAGGCAGCGTGGCGGCTTCCTCATCCGAAAGGTGATCCGGAACACCAACCAGCTCTTCCTCGCTGAGTACCACCTTCTCGCGGAGCATTCCTTCGACAATGGCGCCGCGGCCCAAAGTATCTGCGTGTTGCGGGCGCGTGCCGCCATGCCAGTTCTCCGCAAAATTGGCCATCACGCGGTCTCCGGCCCTGAAGCGCCGTACGCCCGCGCCGACGGCAAGCACGACGCCCGCGCCATCCGAGGCCGGAATGAAGTTGGGCTGCATCCAGTCGCGAAACGCACCGTTCATCAGCAGCAACTCTCGGAAATTCAGCGAACTGGCATTGATCTGCACCAATACCTGATAAGCGCCGGGAGGCCCCGGATCGGGTTCCTCGCATAACGCCAGGCCCGCAATGCCTTCAAAACGCTCGCATCGATAGAGCTTCATTTGTCGTCTCCATGGTGGTGAACGAGGGCATCGGATTGGGTGCCGAGCGACGCTTTCCTCATTCTTGTCGTTGACAGCAGCAAAAAGATGAGTTCAGAATATAGAACATTGTTCAACAAAGCGTTCGGAGCGTCAAATTGAAGATACTGGTCGCGGTGAAGCGCGTGATCGACTACAACGTGAAACCTCGAGTGAAGTCCGACGGCTCTGGCGTCGATCTGGCCAACGTGAAAATGGCCATGAACCCGTTCGACGAGATCGCGGTGGAGGAGGCAGTGCGCCTGAAGGAAGCTGGCGTTGCGAGTGAAGTAGTCGTGGTGTCGGCCGGAACCGCTCAATCGCAGGAGGTACTGCGTACCGCACTCGCCATGGGGGGCGATCGCGCCGTGCTCGTGGAGAGCGATGTAGATTTGCAGCCGCTCGCAGTCGCGAAGCTGCTGGCCGCCTTGGCCGCGCGGGAAAATCCGCAATTGGTATTGCTCGGCAAGCAGGCGATCGACAACGATGCAGGCCAAACCGGACAGAAGCTAGCCGCATTGCTTGGGTGGCCACAAGCGACGTTCGCGTTCAAGACGGAAGTGGACGGTCAACAACTACTCGTCACGCGTGAGATCGATGGCGGCCTCGAACGGATCGCGCTCGATCTGCCCGCCGTGATCACGACGGATTTGCGCCTGAACAGTCCGCGGTATGTGACGCTGCCCAACATTATGAAAGCCAAGAAGAAGCCTCTGGAGACGTTGAGCCCCGAGGCGTTGGGCGTTGACGTCGCGCCTCGTCTGAAGGTTCTCGAAGTGACCGAGCCCCCATCCCGTAAGGGCGGAGTGATGGTCCCGGATGTTGCAGCGCTGATTGAAAAGCTTCGCAACGAAGCGAAGGTGATCTGATCATGACTATTCTCGTTATCGCCGAACACGACAATGCAACCCTTAAGCGCGCCACGCTCAACGCCGTCACGGCGGCGGGCGCAGCGGGCCGCGACATTCATGTGCTGGTGGCGGGCCACGGTGCGTCATCCGTTGTAGAGCAAGCCGCGAGCGTGGCCGGCGTCGCCGAAGTGCTCGTCGCGGATGCACCCGAGTACGCACACGGGCTGCCAGAAAACCTCGCCGCACTGGTCGTTTCACTGGCCGGCGCCTATACCCATGTGATCGCAGCGTCGACGGCCGTGGGCAAAAACTTCATGCCCCGTGTGGCGGCGTTGCTCGACAGCGCGCAGATTTCAGACGTCGTTGCCTTCAAGGGACCCGATGTTTTCGTGCGCCCGATCTACGCTGGCAATGCACTCGCAACGGTGCAATCGTCCGACCCGATCAAGGTCATCACGATTCGTCCGACCGCCTTCGATGCGGCAGCTACCGGTTCGGCCACCGCGTCGTCACGTGCTGTTACATCGGCCCCGGCTTTCGATAAGGCCCGTTTTGTCGGGCAGGAATTGACGAAGTCGAGCCGGCCGGAGCTGGCCGCCGCAAACATCGTAGTGTCGGGCGGCCGCGGCATGCAGAACGGCGAGAACTTCAAGCTTCTCGACGCGCTTGCGGACAAGCTTGGCGCGGCCGTCGGCGCGTCGCGCGCGGCTGTCGACGCCGGTTTCGTGCCGAACGACTATCAGGTCGGCCAGACAGGCAAGATCGTCGCGCCTCAGTTGTACATTGCCGTGGGCATATCGGGGGCCATTCAGCACCTCGCCGGCATGAAGGATTCGAAAGTCATCGTCGCGATCAACAAGGATGCCGAGGCGCCCATCTTTCAGGTGGCCGACTATGGTCTCAACGCCGACCTCTTCGAAGCTGTTCCGGCGCTGACCGCTGCGCTCGATTGACGTTCCCCCGGATTGACAGCAATCCGGGCGTCAGCCTAGCATCTGAACGCCGTTCATAATAAATGCACGAGAAGTTGCATAATGACCGCGAACCAGGCGGCCATTACACAAAAGAGCCGAAACCGGCGCTTACGCCGGCCACATCACGAAGGAGATATCAATGGGTAACAGACGTCCCGATTCGGGTGAACACACAGTCCGCCTCGATTTTGTCCCGAAGGACAGTTACCTGTCGAAGCAATTTCTCGAACGGGAGAACGGGCGCCTGTGGCCGCGCGTGTGGCAGGTTGCCTGCCGGCTGGAAGAGATTCCCAACGTCGGCGATTACGTTACTTTCGACGTGGCCGGCGAGTCGATCATCGTTGTGCGTACGGCGGCTGATGAGATCAAGGCCTATTTCAACGTCTGCCAGCATCGTGGCCGTCGCTTGACCAACGGCTGCGGCAAGGCCGCGAAATTTCACTGCGCCTATCACGGGTGGCAATGGAATCTGGATGGCAGCGTAGCGCGCGTGCTCGATCGTGACGACTGGGCCGGCTGTCCGGAAATGGCCGACGGCGATCTGCGCCTCGCCGATGTTCTGGTGGATACGTGGGGCGGTTTCGTGTTCATCAACATGGACCCCAATGCCGAGCCGCTCGCCAAATTCCTCGATCCGGTGCCGGAGATCACGAACTGCTTCGAGTTCGAGAAGATGCGCTACCGTTGGTATAAGTCGATTCGTCTGCCCTGCAACTGGAAGGTTGCACTCGAAGCGTTCAACGAAGGCTATCACGTAGCAGCAACGCATCCGCAACTGCTCGACGTTGCCGGCGACGACGTGACGCGCAGCTTCGCCTATGGCCGCCATGGCATGTTCGGTTACTCGACAGCCACGCGTCTGATCGGTGCGCCCTCCCCGCGAACCGGCAAGCCGATGCCAGAGGACGTGCGCCAAGGTCTCGTGAACTTCTTCCGTGTCATGGAAGAGACACTTAAGGCCATTAATACCGCTCGTGACTACGACGCCGCGAAGCGCCTCATGCAAGAAATGTCGCCGTCGGGCAACCAGTTCGAAGTCCTTGCGAAAGCAATGGAATTCCAGCGGGAGGCGGCCATGGCCGAAGGTGCAGGCTGGCCTGAGATCACTTTCGAGCAACTCGGCCGTGCGGGTGCGGACTGGCACGTGTTCCCGAACCTGATATTTCTCCCGTACCCGGACGGCGCGCTGTTCTATCGCGCTCGGCCTGACGGCGACAACCCCGATTCCTGCATCTACGACATCTGGTCGCTGCAGCGTTTCGCGCCGGGCGCGGAGCCGCCCCTGAAGCGTGAGTTCTACTACGGTGTGGACGACTGGAAGGAAAACGCACAGGAGAACTTCGGCCTGATCCTGTGGCAGGACTTCCAGAACATGACCAACGTGCAGCAGGGCATGAAGTCGCGTGGCTTCAAGGGCTCACGCACGAATCCGCTGCAGGAAACGTCGGTTTCGAACTTCCATCGCGCGTTGCGCGAATTCATCGCGCGGGAGGAATGATGGCGGTAGCCTGGGACGCAACCTACGATTTCGTGGTGGTCGGCAGTGGCGGCGGTTCGATGTGTGCGGCGCTTGCCTGCAGGTCGGTGGGCAAGGAGGCGCTCATCATCGAGAAGCAGTCAAAGGTCGGCGGCTCGACGGGTTATTCGGGCGGGGTGTGGTGGCTACCTAACAATCACGTGATGAAACGTCGTGGCGTGAGCGATTCATATGAGCGCGCGCGCCAGTACTTCGACGCAGCGGTAACGTACCAGGGCCCAGGGACGTCGGAGGCGCGCCGCGAGGCTTATTTGCGGACCGGGCCAAAAATGGCTGAGTTTCTCGAACAGCAGGGCATGCGGTTCGTGTACGCAGACGGCTGGTCCGATTACTACGACACGCTGCCCGGCGGCGAACCGCGCGGTCGATCACTGCTGGCGAAGTTGTTCGATGTGAAGGAGCTGGGTGAATGGGCGCCGCGTCTGTCGCGCTACAAGGGCCCTTCGATGCCGGCCAACTCGGACGAGTACCCGCAACTTTTTCTGATGAAGCGCACGTGGGGCGGTAAGCGGAAGGCGATGCAGCTTGGCGGACGCATGCTCTACCAGAAGATCACTGGCAAGGAGCTGGTGGCTAACGGCGCGGCGATTCAGGGGCGCATGCTGCAGATGGCGTTGCGCGCGAACGTGCCGATCTGGACGGACACGCCTGTGCGCGAGTTCATCGTCGAAGAAGGGCGCGTGACCGGCATTGTCGCGGTGAGGGGCGGTCGCGAGTTGCGCGTGCGCGCTCGCCAGGGCGTCCTGCTCAATACCGGCGGCTTTTCTCGCAACGCGGAAATGCGCCGCAAGTACCAGCCACAGCCGTCGTCTGCCGACTGGACCAATGCGAATCCAGGCGATACCGGTGAAATTCTGCAAGCCGCCATCGCGCTCGGCGGCGCGGTGGACTGCATGGAAGAAGCCTGGTGGGTCGTGACGTCGCTTGGCCCCAATGAGGAACTCCCCGAAGGCGCGCGTGCACCGGATGGTTCACCGCTGCCGTTCATGCATCACCTCGATCTATCGTTGCCGTTTTCAATCATGGTCGATCAGGACGGCGAGCGCTTTTGCGACGAAGCGGGGGCGTACATGGAGATCGGTCAACGCATGTATCAGCGGCACAAGCAGACTGGTAAGGCCGTGCCCGCGTGGGTCGTCATGGACAGCCGCCAGCGTAAGTACTACCCGTGGGGCACGGCGATGCCGGGCCAGATTCCGCAGAAGTGGCTCGACAGTGGATACATGATCAAAGCTGACACGCTCGAAGAACTGGCCGAGAAATGCAGTATTGACCGCGCTGGTCTGCTCAAGACCGTCAAGCGCTTCAATGGCTTCTGCGAATCGGGCATCGACGAGGACTATGGTCGCGGTTCGCGCGCGTTCGATCGTTGTCACGGTGATCCGACCATCAAGCCGAACCCGAATCTCGGGCCAATCGAAGAGGGGCCGTTCTACGCCGTGCGCATGTATCCAGGGGATGTGGGCACGGCAGGCGGTCTCGTGACTGACGAGTTCGGACGTGTGCTCAAGGACGATGGTTCGCAGATTCCTGGGCTGTACGCCACCGGCAACTGCACTGCATCCGTGGTTGGCCGGTGTTATCCCGGCGCCGGCAGCAGCATCGGCGCGTCGTTCGTGTTCGGTTACATCGCGGCGCTGCATGCTAGCGGCGCGCCAAAGATCTGGTAACAGAGGAGGGTTCCGAATGAATGCCTATCAGCCGCCCAGCAGTGAAGTTCTGGTCGACATTTACCGGCGCATGGCTCTCATCAAGCAGAACGATGAGCGCTTTCGTGCCGTTATCAAGGCCGGCAAGCTGGTCATGCCGTACTACTCGCCGCGCGGGCAGGAAGTGATTCCGTCGGCGATGTCGGTGTGTCTTACCGACGACGACTACATCTGCACGATCTACCGCGGCGTTCACGACATGATCGCCAAGGGCGTGCCGCTCAAGGAACTCTGGGCCGAGCTCGGGGGGCGGGTAACGGGCACGTGCAAAGGCAAGGGTGGCCCGATGCACGTCACCCATCCCGCCTCCGGTGTGATGGTGACGACCGGCATTGTCGGCAGTTCGATGCCGATCGCGAACGGGCTTGCGCTCGCCGCGCAGATTCGTGGTGAGCCGCGTGTGGCCGTGGCCTACTTCGGTGATGGTGCCTCAAACATTGGTGCGTTCCACGAGTCGCTGAACATGGCGTCCGTGTGGAAGTTGCCGGTGATTTTCGTGTGCCAGAACAACGGCTACGCGGAGCACACCAAATACGCTTACGGCACGTCGGTGGCGAATATCGCGCAGCGCGCGGTCGCGTACCAGATGCCCGGCATCACCGTGAACGGCAACGATCCGATCGCGATGCACGGGGCGGCGCGCGAAGCGGTCGAGCGCGCGCGCAACGGTGACGGCCCGACGCTGATCGAAGCGAACACGTTCCGCTTTCAGGGGCACGTGTTCGGCGACCCGGACGCCTATATGGACAAGCACGAAAAGGCGGCCTGGGTCGCCAGGGATCCAGTGCCGCTATTCCGTCAGTGGCTCATCGACGCCAAGCATGCGAGCGAGGAGCAACTGGCCGCGATGGAAGCCGAACACGAGGCGCAAATTGACGCTGCGGTCGAATTCACGCTGTCGAGCGAATATCCCGATGTTGCGGAGCTGCGGCGCGACATCTTCAAGGACGAGGTGCTTGCATGAGCCAACTGCCAACCAACATCAACACGATCCAGGCGGTGAACTTCGCGCTCGACGACGCGATGGCCGCGGACGCCGACGTCATCGTGCTGGGTGAAGACGTTGCCGACGGCCAGGAAGGCGGCATTGTCGGCGTAACCAAGGGACTGTCGTCGAAATACGGCACCTCGCGCGTGCGTTCGACGCCAATCTCGGAGCAGGCCATCATCGGTGCGGCAATCGGCGCTTCGATGGTCGGGATGCGTCCCGTGGCGGAGATCATGCTGATGAACTTCACGACTGTCGCGATGGACATGATCGTGAATCACGCCGCGAAACTGCGCTTCATGTCGGGAGGACAGACCAACGTACCGATCGTGATCCGCACCATGACAGGTGCGGGCTTCGGCACGGGCGGTCAGCACGCAGACTATCTCGAGGCCTGGTTCGCGCACGTCGCTGGCATCAAGGTCGTCGCACCGTCGAATCCTGCTGATGCGTATGGCCTCATGTTGTCCTGTATCCGCGATGACGATCCCTGCCTTTTCATCGAGAACATGCCGTCGTACTGGAACCCGGGCAACGCGCCGGAGCGCGGCGTGGCGATTCCGCTTGGAAAGGCCAACGTCGTGCGTGCAGGCACCGACGTAACGGTGATCAGCTACAGCCGCCGTGTGCAGGAGGTCATGGTTGTCGCGGAGGCGCTCGCCAAGGACGGGATCGCCTGTGAAGTGATCGATTTGCGCACGGTCTCTCCTCTGGATACTGAAACCATCCTGACTTCGGTTGCAAAAACAGGGCGTGCGGTTGTCGTACACGAGGCCGTCAAGCCATTCGGCGTGGGTGCGGAAATCGCGTCGCGCATCTACGAGGCTCTGTTTCGTGAGCTCAAAGCGCCCGTGCAGCGCGTGGGCGCGCAATTCTGCCCAGTGCCGTTCTCCAAGCCGCTCGAAGACGCGTTCGTACCGGGCGTGGCCGAGATCGAAGCGGCGGTTCGCGCGACGCTGAAATGACTGGCGCGCCACCTGGAAATTCCATCATCAATAGAGCAAGGTCATGACCACACAAGTTCTGCTTCCCAAACTGGGTTTCTCGATGAATGAAGGTACGCTTGCCGAATGGCTAGCGGAAGACGGCGCCACCGTGAGCGAAGGGCAAATCCTTTACGCGCTCGAGAGCGACAAATCGATTCAGGAAGTCGAGTCGCCGGCGTCGGGCACGCTGCGCATCGTTGCCCAGGTTGGCGAAGTGTATCCCGTCGGCACCGTGCTAGCCGAAATCGTCTGATTGGCCGCAGGCCGTCCCGTTTTTCAAGAGTCATTCGAAGAGGCATCCGCGATGAGTGTCGAATCCGTTGCTAACCGGCCGCAGGGCAATGCGCAGGCCGGATCTGGCGAAGCCGCAACCCCCGCATTCGGTTCGAATTTGCCGCCCTGGCCGCAGGTCGATTTCACGGAATTCGGCGAGGTGGAGGTGAAGCCGGTGTCGCGCATCCAGAAGCTTACAGGTGCTTTCCTGTCGCGCAATTGGCTGACGATTCCGCATGTGACCCACCACGACGACGCGGATATTACGTCGCTGGAAAGCTATCGCAAGGCGCGTAATGAGGCGAATCCGTTGGTCAAGCTGACGCCGCTCGTCTTCCTGATCAAAGCCGTGGTGCGGGCTTTGCAGGAGTTTCCGCAATTCAACGCGTCGCTCGACGGTGACGGCAAAAACATCGTTCTCAAGAAGTACTTTCATATCGGGGTCGCGGTGGACACGCGTTTTGGATTGCTCGTGCCAGTGCTGCGCAATTGCGACAAGAAAAGCCTCGAAGAACTCGCGGTGGAACTGGCAGCGATTTCGCAGAAGGCGCGCGAAAAGGGACTATCGATGGCAGAGATGTCCGGTGGTTGCTTCTCGATCAGTTCGCTCGGTGGCTTCGGCGGTACCGGCTTTACGCCGATCGTCAACGCGCCGGAGGTGGCGATTCTCGGCGTGACCAAAACCCGGTTGGCTCCCACGCCGGCGGATGACGGCGGCGTGAGCTGGCGCAAGATGTTGCCCCTGTCGCTCAGCTACGACCATCGGGTTATCAACGGAGCCGATGCGGCGCGCTTCGCTGCCTTCGTTGGAACCGTGCTGGCCGATCCGCAGACGCTCGCAGGCTAACAGACGATCTGACCAAACAACGACGGGATTGAGATGAGAACCCTTGGTGAGATGATCGAGCGAAACGCTCGCTTGCATGCCGACCACACGGCGCTCGCGTACGCGGAACGGCGTCTGACGCATAGTCAGTTGGCGGAGCGTGCGCGCCGCTTTTCGGGAGCGCTCTATGAGCGTGGCCTGCGACGCCAGGACCGGGTTGCGATCCTCGCGATGAATTGCGCGGAGTACTACGAGAGCTACCGCGCATGCGAGTGGGCTGGCTTTATTCTCGCAACCGTCAACTTTCGGCTGGCGCCCGCTGAGATTCTTTACATTCTCAAGGATGCCGCTCCCAAAGCGCTCGTATTCGAGACCCAGTATGCCGATATCGTGGACGGACTGCGTTCGCAATTGCCCGAAATCGAGCAGTACATCTGCATCGGCGACGCGCCGGATTGGGCCGTTTCATTCGAGGCCGTGATGGAAGACGGCCCCGTGGAAGGGCCGCCGATTCGCTCGAATCCGGAAGATTACGCGTACCTGATGTACACGAGCGGCACCACCGGGCGTCCCAAGGGCGTCGTGCGCACGCACCATGCCATGTGCGTCACTGCGGAAAGCTGCGCGCTGGTGACCGAGTTTTCGGGCAATACGCGGGTGCTACAAACGACGCCGGCGTTTCATGTCGGGGGCATTGGCTTCGTTAATTCGGTGGCCTGGATGGGCGGCACGACGGTCGTACATCGCGCGTTCGACCCGAAGCACATGCTGGAGACCATCGCGCAAGAACGCATCACCTTCACCTTCATGGTTGCCGCGATGCTTCAGGCGGTCCTCGACGTGCCAGAGCTGTCGAGCTATGACGTGTCAAGCATCGAAAACATCGTCACTGCGGCTGCACCGGTGCCGCCGCCGCTGCTTTCGCGCGGCATTCAGGTGCTCGGCCCCGTGTTTTCGGTCCAGTATGGCATGACCGAGAGCAACGCCTGCTGGCTGCCTGCGCATGAGGTCAAGCCCAAAGGGTCCCCGGAACAGGTACGGCGCCTCGCATCGGTGGGACGCCCGTGTCCCGGCATCGACCTGCGCATCGTTGACGATCACGGCAACGATTTGCCGCAAGGCCAGACCGGCGAGGTATGGCTGCGCTCGGAGACGCAATTGAGTGGCTACTGGAACAACAGCGTGGCGACGGTCGAAGCGCTGCGCGACGGTTGGTATCGCTCGGGCGACATGGGCTACCAGGACGAGGACGGCTACATCTTCCTCGTTGACCGCAAGAAGGACATGATCATTTCAGGCGGCGAAAACATTTACAGCCGTGAAGTGGAAGATGCGCTGGTCCAGCATCCGGCGGTCGTCGACGTGGCGGTGATCGGCGTGCCGCACGAGAAGTGGGGAGAGTGCGTCATGGCGATCGTCGTGTTGCGCCGGGGCGAGCCAGCAGGCGAAGCCGAGTTGATCGAGTTCTGCCGCAGCCTGATCGCGAGCTACAAATGTCCGAAAGCCATTGCGTTCGTCGACGAACTGCCAAGGCTGCCGACGGGCAAGATCAGCAAGGTGAGCTTGCGCAAACAGTTTGCCCAGTGAACGGCAATCGCCTCATTTGGAGAGGATCGACCATGGCCAAATGGCTCAAAAGTTCGGAGTGCGTGAAGTTTGAAGTAGTGGAACGCGTTGCGCGTATCACGCTGAATCGTCCGGACAAACGCAACGCCATCAACAATCCGCTTCTGCAGGAACTCAAAGCGGCGTTGCTCGAAGCTGACGACCTCAAATCGGTGAACGCGATCGTGTTGTCGGGAGCTGGCCGTGACTTCTGCGCGGGTTACGATCTTGTGACGACGTATTCGGATCGAGCCGCGGACGCCATTGATCCAGGTGATTATCGTGGCGCGATTCGCAGTTTCGACGACGACTGCTGGTCGATGGAGCGGCAGTCGGAGACGGTTAATCTGATGGCCGAAATCCACAAACCGATCATCGCGCAGGTCCATGGCAATTGTCTCGCTGGCGGCACGGATCTCGCGCTCGCGTGCGACATGGTGATCGCCGCCGACAATGCAAGGATCGGGTTTCCCGCCACGCGCGCGAACGGCTCGCCGCCTGCGCATATGTGGTTCTATCACGTGGGCCCACAGTGGGCGAAGCGTCTGCTGCTGTCCGGCGACTCGCTTACGGGCCGCGACGCCGCGAAGATAGGGCTCATCATGGATGCGGTGCCGGCCGAGGAGCTTGACGCGGAAGTCAGCGAACTGGCGCGCCGCCTGTCCTTCGTCGACGCCGATCTGCTGGCTGCGAATAAGCGCATCGTCAACCTCGGGTTGGAGTTGGCCGGCTCGCGCACGCTTCAACGCCTCGCGGTGGAGAACGACGCCCGCGCTCACCAGAGCCAGGGGCCGCGTCGCGCGCAATTCAAGGCGGACATGGAAGCGGTTGGTCTCAAGGAAGCGTTGAAGCGCCGCGACGAGCCGTTCGGCGACGGGATGATCCGCCTGCACGCCCGCGGCAGTTGACCGGTCGTTTGCTGCAACGAATCCAACCCAAACGAAGATCCGAACATCATGGACGTTGAACTCACATTCAATGGCGGGCTCGCAACGCTGCGCCTGAACCGCCCCGAGAAGCTCAATGCGCTGACGCCGGAGATGCTTCAGCTGATTCTTGGCCACATCGATCGTATCGAACACGATCCGGAGATTCGCGCGGTGATTCTCACTGGCGCCGGCCGCGCTTTTTGCGCTGGCGCCGACATTAAGGGCAGCGGCGCCGCGCCGCCGCAAATGAGCGTGGCACATGCTCGCGCTTCGATGGCGGTGTATCAGAAGGTCGCGCTTGGGCTGTACAACCTCAACAAACCGGTGGTCGCGGCAGTACGTGGCGTTGCCGTGGGAATTGCGTGGAGCTTCGCGCTTTGCGCGGACCAGCTCATCGTTTCCGATACGGCGCAGTTCATTCCCGCCTTCCTGATGCGCGCCACCTTACCTGAAGGTGGCATGGTGCATCTGCTTGCGCGTCATTGCGGCGAATTTCGCGCCAAGGAAATCATGTATCTGAATCGCCGATTGAGTGGCAAGGAAGCGCTCGATATGGGTCTTGCCAGCCATCTTGTCGAGGACGCTGGCCTTGACGCCGCCGCCGAAAAGCTGGCCGGCGAACTGGCAGCTGGACCGACTTTTTCGCTCGGTCTCACCAAGCACTTGTTCAGGTTGAACACCGGCGGCATGGAAGAGTTTCTTGCCCAGGAACTCAACGCGGTGGCGCTCGCGGTGAACTCCGAGGATGCAGCGGAGGGCCGGCTCGCAGCGAGGGAAAAGCGCGCCCCCGTTTTCAGGGGCCGCTAGGGGGAGGACCCGCGCGAGCGCGGCGCGGCGCCGTGAAAAAGCAGGCAAATGAGGGCGAAAGGGATTCAGGAGTGAGGCATGCATTTTGGCTATAGCGAGGAAGACGAGTCATTTCGTCAGGAAGTCGGGAAGTTTTTCAACGAGCATGCGCCGGCGGACATTTCGCGCCGCTGGCGTGTTGGCGTGCATCCGCCTGCGCGCGATGATATCCGCAGATGGCAGCGCATTTTGTACGAGCGCGGTTGGGGCGCGCCTCATTGGCCGGCCGAGCATGGGGGCACCGGCTGGAGTGCGCTTCGCAAGCATATCTTCATGGAAGAGCTGTACAACGCCGACGCCATGGACTACGGATGGCAGTCTACGCAGATGGTGGCGCCCGTCATCATCGCGTTCGGCTCGGACTGTCAGAAGGAGCGTTTCCTCGGGCCTATTCTGCGTGGCGACGAGTTCTGGTGTCAGGGCTTTTCGGAACCGAATGCCGGCTCGGATCTGGCCGGACTGAAGACCACGGCTGTGCTCGACGGTGACGAGTACGTCATCAACGGCCAGAAGATCTGGACCAGCGACGCAACGATTGCCGATTGGGGTTTCTTCCTCGTCAAAACTGATACGACCGTCAAGCCGCAACGCGGCATCTCGTTTCTGCTGGTCAAGATGGACACGCCCGGCATCACGGTGCGTCCGATCGTTTCGATCGAGGGCGGCAAGGGCCTGAACGAAGTGTTCCTCGAGAACGTGCGTGTTCCGAAGTCGCATCTCGTGGGCGAGGCAGGCATGGGCTGGACCTATGCGAAATACC
Organism: Paraburkholderia sp. HP33-1; assembly: GCF_021390595.1. NCBI lineage: Bacteria > Pseudomonadati > Pseudomonadota > Betaproteobacteria > Burkholderiales > Burkholderiaceae > Paraburkholderia > Paraburkholderia sp. HP33-1. The sequence goes on from NZ_JAJEJR010000004.1 coordinate 223,352, forward strand.
TGTTGGAAAAGGAGCGCACGGCGAGCGCGTTCCTCTACTTCAACAAACGTGAGCTGCAACGCGCGAAAGACATCGCCGCGCAGGAGATAGCGGACGGCGTGCGGCTCATCGACACACCCGGGTTCGCTCGCAAGGTCGCGGAGGTCGAAGCGGATCTGATGGCGCTCGAATGGTCCGTATTGCGCATCCTTGCCGAAGAGAAGAGCGAGCGTAATCTCGATGCCGTCGTCTCTGCGCTGAAGATTAGCGGGTCGGAGATGCAACAGCGCGTGACCCAGCTGCAGGTGGACGCACTCGGCCCCCGCGTGATGCGCTTTGACGATCACGGCGAGCCGCATGGTGATGGGGCGGTCGATGCAAGCTGGCCGGGCTACACGGGCGGCCGCACGTCGGGCTATCTCATCGCGCGAGCATCCACCATCTATGGCGGCGCGCGCGAGGTGCAGAAGAACATCATTGCCAAGCTGGCATTTGGACTGTAGCCATGGACTTCAACTTCTCCGAAGAACAATTGATGCTGAAGGATGGCGCGGAGCGCTATGTTCAGCAGGAGTATGGATTCGAGGCGCGTGCGCGCATCGCGGCGGGGCAAGAGGGCTTCAGCCGTGAACATTGGCGCGCATATGCCGAGCTTGGCTGGCTCGGACTGACCATGCCGGAAGATGTCGGCGGTCTCGGGTGCTCGTTTATCGAAACGGCGATCCTGATGGAGGCGCTTGGCCGCGGTATGGCGCTCGAGCCGGTCGTGCAGACGGCGCTGCTTTGCGCGACGATCATCGAACGAGGCGATGCGCCGGGGCAGCGCGAGACGCTGTTGCCCGCCGTCATCGAAGGCAGGCTGCTGCTTTCGCTCGCGGACAGCGAAGCGGGCAGCCGATACAAGGTGGGATGCCACGAGAAAACGCGCGCGCTCAAGACAGCCTCGGGTTACCTCATCAGCGGCGCGAAAACGCTGGTGATCGCTGGCGCGTCCGTGGATCAACTGCTCGTGACCGCACGAGTCGAAGGCGCCTCGCAAGGCGTGGGTGTTTTTCTCGTCGATCGCCGCGCTGCAGGCGTGACGTGCCGTTCATACCGCTTACTCGATGGATCGCGTGCCGCGGATGTCGACCTGCACAACGTCGAGCTCCGTGAAGATGCGTTGATCGTCGGACCGGAACGCGCGCTGGAGGTGCTCACGCAAGCAACCGAACTCGCCATTCTGGCGAGCGTGGCCGAGAGCCTCGGCATGATGGAAGCCGTGATGGCGATTACCTCGGAGTACATCAAGGGACGCTCGCAGTTCGGCCAACCGATCGGCAAATTCCAGGCGTTGCAGCATCGCATGGCGGAGATGTTCGTCGCGACCCAGGAGGCGCGCTCGATGCTGTATTGCGGGATCGCGCACCTGAACGGACCGGCGGCCGAACGCAGCCGCGTCATCTCGGCGGCCAAAGCCGTTGCGGCGCGCGCAAATCGCTTCGTTTGCGCGCAGGGCATCCAGTTGCACGGTGGCATGGGGCTCACCGAGGAATATCCGGTGGGGCACTACTTCCGCAAGATGACGATGATGGAAAAGATGTTTGGCGATATCGACTTTCATCTCGACCGCGTTGCGGCAGGCAGCCGGACGGCAATAGCTTCTTGACCTCGGAGGGGCGGATCGTGCAACGCGTGAAGAAGAAGATTGCAATCGTGACCGGGGCCGCCTCGGGTATCGGCGCTGCCTGTGCCGTGAAGCTTGCGCACGAGGGCGCCTTGCTTGTCGTGGCGGACCTGAATTTCGCGGGCGCGCAGGAACAGGTTCGCCGCATCAACGAATCGGGCGGCCACGCGGTCGCGGCCCAGGTCGATATTGGTGACGAAAAGTCGATCGATGCGTTGTTCGATCTGACGCGCAACACTTGGGGCGGGCTCGATATCCTGCACAACAATGCCGCGGCTACCTCGCTTTCCAGTACTGTCGATGCGGCAGTCGAGGCCGTCGACGTCTCTGTGTGGGACGACACGATGCGCATCAATCTTCGCGGCACCATGCTGGCTTCACGGCGTGCTATCCCGCTCATGCGCGCGCGCGGCGGCGGTTCGATCATCAATACCTCTTCAGGTGCCGCTCAGGCGGGCGCGCTGGGATACAGCGCCTATGGCGTCTGCAAGGCCGGTATCGAGGCGCTGACGCGCTACATCGCCGCGCAGCACGGCAAGGAGGGGATACGCTGCAACGCGATTGCTCCCGGTCTGATCGTCACGCCGGTGACCCAGGCGTACTACGCGGGGCAGATCGGGGAGATGATGCTGAGCCACCATCTCACGCCTCGCCTGGGTCAGCCAGAAGACATCGCTCACGCGGTGGTGTATCTCGCTTCGGATGAGGCGGCGTTCGTAACCGGCCAGGTGTTCAACGTCGATGGCGGACTTCTTTCGCATCAGCCTTATTATGCCGACGAAATCCGCGCTCGCTCGGCCGCCTTGGCCAACGCTGCGAAGGAGGAGGCATGACGACGGATTCCGCTCTGGTCGCGCGGATCGAGCGCATCGAGGCGCAACTCGCCATACAACAGTTGCCGGTGCGATACGCGCTCGCGGTCGATTCGCGCGATCTGGACGGCCTCGTGCAATTGTTTCTGGAAGACGTCGATTGCGGCCGTTGGGGCGTGGGGCGTGGGGCACTGAAGACGTTCTACGGGTCCGAGCATATTCTGCGCAGCTTTTACCGCAGCATTCACCAGATCTGCGGCCACGCAGTCGACTTTATCGATGCCGACCATGCGACGGGGAGCGTCTATTGTCGCGCGGAGCACGAGGACAACGGTGCGTGGGTGGTGATGGCGATCCGCTACTTCGATCACTATGTGCGGCGCGACGGGCAGTGGTACTTCGAGCGTCGCGAGGAACAGCACTGGTATTCGACGGACTGGCTCGCCCGCCCCGGTGCGCCGCGCTTCCAGAACTGGCCCGGCAAGTATGAAGGCGACCGGTATCAACCTCGCCTTCCGCAGGGATTTCCGACGTGGGCGGTGTTCTGGAGTACGAGCGATCAGCACGCCATCGACGCGTTGACGAAGGTGCCGTGAGCGCGACGGCGTCTTCGGCTCGGGCGTGATCGGGGGCCCTTTGGAAACGGATTTTTTCGTATGCTTAGGTGTCCAGGTCGATTTCCTAACCCGTAACGGCCGGTAGTCTTGCGCAGGATTAGTAAAGCGGTCACCGTGCCTTGCTGGATCGACGCGGCCAGGCGAACCGAACCATATCGTCGAATTCCCGTTCGACCAGTTTGCCTGCTGATCGAGCCGCCGATCAGCGACGATAGCGCCGGCCAGTCGCCCGGCTTACCGGGGACGTACGGATCTTTGTCGGCTAGTCCGCGGAAGCACTGGCCATCGGACGACGAGGTGGCCGATCAGTCGGTCGTCGGTTCCAGCAACGCCCGTCGGCCGCCAGGACGTCAAGCAAGATAGATGTCGCGGACTGATATGGCTCACGGAACGCAATCAAACCCACTGCGGCATGCCGGTATCGGCGTAACGTGCGCCGAAACTACCGTGTGGCAGAATCTCCTTAACACGCGCGAGGTCTTCCTGGCTCAGAACAAGATCGAGGGCGCCGACATTCTCGATCAGGCGATCTTGGCGGCGGGTTCCAGGAATAGGAACGATGTCGTCGCCCTGAGCAAGCAACCACGCAAGCGCAAGTTGGGCGACCGTCGCGCCTTTGCTTTCCGCGAGGTTGATCAGTTGACGGACCGCATCCACGTTCCCCTCAAAGTTGCCTGGCTGCCAACGGGGATCGTCGCGACGCATATCCGTCTCTTCGTATTCGGCGGCTGGCTTGACTGCGCCCGTCAAGAACCCGCGACCTAGCGGGGAATAGGCGACGAATCCAATGCCAAGTTCACGAACTGTCGGCAGAATCGTTTCGACATTGCGTTCGAACATGGAGTATTCAGTCTGGACAACGGTGACGGGTTGGATGGCGTTCGCTTTGCGGATGGTCTGCGGGCCAGCCTCGCTCAGCCCGAAGTACTTGACTTTGCCCTCGATGACGAGGTCTCGAACCGTTCCCGCGACATCTTCAATCGGCACATTCGGATCGACTCGATGCTGATAGAGAATGTCAATGTGATCGACACCGAGATGCCGCAAGCTGTTTTCCGTAACTTCCCGGATATGTTCCGGGCGGCTGTCGGTGCCGTAGCTGCGGGTGAATCCAAACTTCGTTGCGATGACTACATCGTCGCGCACATCCCTCAGCGCGCGGCCAACCACCTTTTCGTTCTCTCCCCATGCGTAGAGTTCGGCCGTGTCGAAAAGCGTCACGCCGAGATCATAGGCTCGCCGGATTGTTTCGATTCCGTGTCGTTCGTCGCTGGTGCCGTAGAAACTGCTGATGCCCATGGCGCCATACCCGATCGCCGAGACTTCGGGGCCGTTCTTGCCCAGTTTGCGCTTCTGCATTTTCAACCTCCGGTTGTTGTTCGCGGCTTACTATCGCAAACCAGCGCAAGGGTAGCGATGCCTGATGCTGTCGAAAGATTGCCTAATCCTGCCAATCCATTGACGTTATCGTGCAAACGGTGTGAACTGACTACATGACAACTATTGCTGATCTCCGTTGCGCTGTTTTGCCCCACGCGGGTCGTTGCGACACGGCGTTACCGCGTCTGCGGATATATTCGTCCGCGCGCCCGACTGAACTCCTTGCGACAATTTACGATCCCGTGGTGTGCCTTATCCTCCAAGGCGCGAAGAGGACAGTGATCGGCGACAAGCCGCTGGAGTACGGGGCTGGAGACTGCTTGGTCGTGGCCGCAGAAGTTGCAGCGATGGTACAGATCAGCCGTGCGAGTTCCGACTGTCCGTATTTGGCGCTGAACCTGTCCCTCGACCCGGAGATGATCTCTGCCCTGTTGGTCGATATGGCAGGGATGCCGGAGTCGTCGACCACGCCGGGTTTCAGTGTGAGTCCGGCGTCTCCCTTGCTGCTCGACGCGTGGCGAAGGATGGTGGAACTCCTGGATCGGCCTGACGAGATGCAGGTAATGGCTCCGCGCGTCGAAGAGGAAGTTTTGTTCAGGCTCCTCATGGGGCCGCAGGGATCGATTCTTCGGCAAATCGCCGGAACGGATTCCCGCCTATGGCGGATCCGCCGTGCGATGAAGTGGATAAGAGAGCACTATGCCGAGCGGTTGAGCATTGGAGCGATGGCAAATATCGCGAACATGAGCCCGTCGGTGTTCCATCGGAGGTTCAAGGCAGTCACCGGTCTAAGCCCATTGCAGTATCAAAAGCAGGTACGGCTTCACGAGGCACGTCGTCAAATTCTTTCGGAAGGAGCCACGGCGTTATCGGTCGGCTTTATGGTCGGGTATGAAAGCGCCTCTCAGTTCAGCAGAGAGTACAAGCGGCTCTTCGGCGAGCCTCCTCGGAGGGATGCGTCGGCGATGCAGTTTGTGTTGCCTGTTAATAACTTTCCAGCAAAGTAAAGTATCGATCAGCCAGTGACAACTCGCGATGTCGCGGAAATTCGCGGAAGAGTAAGGAGCAACCTGATGATGTTGAGGTCATGCCGGAGGACCGCTCAGCACCGATCGGCGACGCACGCGACGAACATCCTGATCGCTTGGCGTACGAAAAAATCCCTTTATTGACGGCACGCTATGTTATGGCGCCGCTTCGCCGCGCAGGAGCACGTCGGCCCCGCCGTCGACGAACGGGACTTGGCCCACCATGTAGCCATTGGCCGGACTAGCGAGGAATGCAAGGAGCGGCACGATCTGCTCGGCGGTTGCGTAGTCGTGCACGGCGGTGGGCACACCGGCGGCAAGCGCCTCGCGTCCCTCGGCCGTTTCTAGCAGCGGGGCGACCATGGGCGTCTTCACGACGCCCGGCGCCACGCCATTGAGTAACACGCCCTTCTCGGCCCGCCGGGCAGCGCCGCGGTGCGCCGTATCCACTGCGTCAGCGCGCGCTTCGATGATGCATAGCTTTGTGCGCCGATCTTTCCAGCCTGTTCGCGTGCCGCGGATTCGTTGCCTTCGAGGCACAACTCGACAAGGCGGGTATCGACCGGATGAAGCGATGCGAGTGATGAGATCACCACGACCCGTGGTTCTTTTCCTCGATGAAGGATCGGCAACAGACGTGGCAACAGATCGGTGACGCCGAAGTAATTCACCGCCACCAGCGTGTCGCCTGACACGGGCGGCGACACCCCCGCACAGGCCACCACAGCGTCGATCGACGGCGTGAGGTGCCTCACGCGCGCGGCGAACGCCGTGCGCTGCGCCGGAATAGAGAGGTCTACGCAAACTTCCGCATCGCGGAGATCGACCCCGATCACCCGTTCGCCAAGCGCTGTCAAATGCCGGGCCAGCGCCGCACCCATGCCTGACGCGGCGCCCGTGATCAGCGTCGTGCCGGAAGGTTTCGTGCTCATGATGCTTAGGTCGCCGAGCCGGGCAGACGCACCACCAGCCCGTCCAATTCCGGCGTCATGAAGATCTGGCACGTCAAACGGCTGTTTTCGCGCACGTCCATCGCGCAGGTAAGCATGTCGACCTCATAGGGTTCGGCCGCAGGCACATGGCCGCTCCAGGCTTCGTCGACATACGCATGACAGGTTGCGCAGCTGCAACTGCCGCCGCAGTCGCCGAGAATGCCTGGAATCTGATTATTCACTGCCGTTTGCATGACCGAGTCGCCAACATTGGCGCTCACGGCGGCTTCGTTGCCGTCCGGCTGGATGAATCGAATGAGCGGCATGGATTCTGGACCTCTGAAAAATTATTTGGACTGGGGAAGCAGACTTTTCAACGGGATCGATTCGTCGGCGAGATCGGCCGCGCGGAGCGGAATTTTCTCGGCAACGAAGCGCTTGGCCAGCATGAAGTCGGGCGCGCGGCTGACGGTATCGGCTGCTAGCATGATGCCGTCCTTGAGATAAAACGCCGAAAACGAGCGGGTATCGGGATTGCCGCGCAGGACGAATTGGTCGTAGCCGAGGGACAAGCCGACCATCTTGAGCTTCAGATCGTATTGATCGGACCAGAACCACGGCACGCTGTCGTAGGCGCGCTCCTTGCCACACAATGAAGCAGCCGCGGTGCGGGCCTGCTCCAGCGCGTTGGGGACGGACTCGAGACGCAGGCGGCGGCCGAGGGATGGGTTGGGGTGGTTGGTGCAATCCCCGGCCGCAAAAATATCCGGGTCGGACGTGCGCGTGTGTTCGTCTACGACGATGCCGTTGTCGACGGCAAGGCCGGCCGCTTGCGCGAGTTCGGTGGCAGGCTCCAATCCCACGCCGACTATGACAAGATCCGCGGCGACGCGCGTGCCGTCCGCGCAGCATACGGCGGCAATGGCGTCGCCGGATGGGTCGAGCACGAACTCAGTTACGATGGCGTTCGTGCGGATGTCGACCCCGGCTTCGCGGTGCACTTTCTCGTAGAACGTAGATAGCTCAGGAGCCGTTACGCGGGCGAGGACGCGCGGCAACGCTTCGAGCACCGTAACGTGCAAGCCGCGCTTCACTGCCACGGCGGCCACCTCCAGCCCGACATATCCTCCGCCGATGATGACGAGGCGCGAGCCGGCATGAAACTGGTTTCGAATGCGCGTGACGTGATCGAGCGTGCGAAGGTAGTGAAAATTCTGGAGCTTCTCGATCGTTTCGATACCCGGCAACGCGAGACGCCGCGCACGGCCTCCGGTGGCCAGTACGAGTTTCGTGTAGCTGATTTCTCTGCCGTTGGAGAGCGTGACCCGTTTCGCGGTACGGTCGATGCGCTCCGCGCGCGTATTCTGGATGAACTCGACACGCGCCTTGTCGTACGTCGACAGCGGTTTCAAATAAAGTTGCTCGGCAGTCGATTCGCCCGACAGGAATGCCTTGGAGAGCGGCGGCCGCTGGTAGGGCAAATGCGGTTCTTCTCCAACCATCACGATGCGCCCCGTCCACCCCTGTTCGCGGATCGCGGTCGCACACTCTCCCGCTGCGTGACCGGCTCCGACGATCAATGCGGTGTTCTCTGCGTCTCCAGCTGTCATGAAGCTGACTCCATTTCGCGCGGCCGCAGGCGCGCTGCGACCAGAGTTATTCCGAATAGTGTTCTAAATTGTGAACGACCGTCGTTGTCACTGTCAATGCTCACGAACCCGGTTGAACCGACGTGGAGCTGATCATCGCCTCGATGCCGCCAACCGCGAAACGAATCAGATAGGTGCGCATGCGCTCGATATGTGCTGTCGTGAGTGCCCGTGCTCCGGAGCGCGCTTCCTGCGCGTAAAGCTCGTTGAGCACGAGATGAAACACGGACTCGACGAAATGCTGGACAAGTTCGACGGTGTCCCGCGTGACGCGCGGAAGCGCTTTGACGAAGGCGTCCCGGTAGCGTGCGGCCGCAGGCGCGTATTGGTCGTAAAACGGCGCAGTGAGGTCGGGGCGCTCCAGAAGGCAGCCAATTTGGGTCAGCAGGCGCAGATAGTTACGCCACCCGGGGTCGCCGCTTGTCAGATGCGCAAAGGCGGGCGCGGAAAGCGCGGTCACGATGGTTTCGACATCGGGCCGCTTGCCATGCAGCGGAGCTAGCGCGATCTCCAGCGATTCGATCACCTGCTGGCTTATCAAGGTTGCGCGGCGGCCAATCGCTTGCTGGAACAGGGCATCTTTGCTGCCAAAGTGGTAGCGCGCGAGGCTCATCTCCATACCACAGCTCTGCATGATGTCGCGAATCGACGTGCCGAAGTAACCGTGCATCGCGAACAGCCTTTCGGCCGTGTCGAGAATGCGCTCGGGCGTCGTGCTGCGCGCTGAAACGCGCGGCTCCTTGAAAGCGGTTGCCGGATTGCTGGCCGCGTGCGTGTTCCTGGACGACATGGTTTCCCTTTCGTGGCGGGGCACGAACTGGAAAAGCGCGGCCCCTTCCAGTCAATGATAAAACGTTCTTGCACAATCGTGCAAAATAGAACATAGTTCAAATATCGGCACGATGCGGGATGATCCGGAGTGCCTTCAAACGAACGATTTATGGAGACACGACCATGGCCGGCGCGCTGCGACTTGAGGACTTCGACGATCCTGCGTTCAACCCCTTTTTTGAGGATTCGCTTGCCTACGGCGCCGATGCCAATCCGTATCCCCGCATTGCCGAGCTACGCGAGAACGGTGCCGTGCAGGAAGGCGACTATCGTGTGCTGATGGGCGGAGCGGCGGACCTGACGATGTCTGATGTCGCGCACTACTGCGTCTTCGGATACGACGAGGTATCGCAGGTGCTGGGCGACCCGGCCACGTTTTCGAACAGGTCTTACGAGCGTAATATCGGCATCAGCTTTGGTCGTAGCATCTCGACGATGGATGCACCCGAGCACCCGCGCTATCGCCGGATTTTCCAGAAGGCCTTTTTGCCGCACACGGTGGCGGCATGGGGCGATACATTGGTCGATCCAGTTGTAAGCGAGCTGATGTCGAAGTTCGTGGATCGGGGGCATGCGGATCTCGTCAACGAATTCACGCTTCACTATCCGTTCAACATCATCTATCGGCAACTGGCATTGCCACCGGAGGACGTGAAGGTCTTCCACAAGCTGGCGATCGCCCAGACGCTGGTTTCGATCGACGTGGCGCACGGCGTGGAAGCGTCGACCAAGCTGGGTGCCTATTTCGCGCGACTCATCGAGGAACGTCGTAGCAACCCCGCCGACGATCTCGTCAGCTCGCTCGCCACCGCGGAAGTCGATGGCGAATTGCTGCCTGACGAGGTGGTCATTTCGTTCCTGCGCCAACTGGTGAATGCGGGCGGGGACACCACCTATCGCGCAACCAGTGTGCTACTGCTCGCGCTGTTGCGCGATCCCGCACAGCTCGAAGCGGTTCGCCAGGATCGGACGCTGGTCGCGCAGGCGATTGAAGAGGCCTTGCGTTGGGATGGCCCCGTGCTGATGCAGTCGCGCATGGCGACTCGTGATGTCACGCTCGGTGGCGTCGAGATTCCCGCAGGCGCATTTCTCGACGTGTTGGCGGGTAGCGCCAATCGCGACCCCAGCCGATTCGCCGATCCGGACAAATTCGACATCTATCGCAAGCCGATTCACCGGCATTTTGCGTTTGCCTTTGGCCCCCACGTGTGCATTGGTCAGCACCTCGCGCGTGTGGAAATGACGCGCGCGCTCAACGCGATTCTCGATCGCCTGCCCAATCTTCGTCTCGATCCGGCCGCGCCCGCACCACAAATCAGCGGCATCATGATGCGCGTCCCGCATGCGATTCCCGTCGTTTTCGGCTAACTCTAACAATGACGGCCTCGCGTGCTGCGCAGGAAGCCGGCCGACAACGCAAGTGCTCAGGCACACGTTGATCCGGTTAGCACGCATGGGCGGTGGAGAACGAATCGATGACCGAGTTTGACTTTATCGTGGTTGGCGCGGGGGCGGCGGGTTGCGTGCTCGCCAATCGTCTTTCGGAAGGCGGGCGCCATACGGTCTTGCTCATCGAAGCAGGTCCCGAGGACCGCAATCCTTTGATCCGAATGCCTAAGGGATTCGGAAAACTACTGGGCGATCCAGCTCACGCCTGGTTCATCCCCGTGCAGCCCGACGATGGGAACGGACACCGCAACGAGATCTGGCTTCGCGGCAAGATGCTCGGCGGTTCCAGCAGCATCAACGGCATGGTGTATATGCGAGGTCATCCAGAAGACTATGACGGATGGGCTGAGCTGGGTGTTGAAGGGTGGGGCTGGCACAACCTGGCACCGTGCTTCCGGCAAATCGAAGATCATGCGCTCGGCGCCGATGAGCTGCGAGGCGAGGGCGGCCCGCTGAAAGTGTCGCCATACGCGCAGCGCAATCGTATCGGGGACGCTGTGCTCGAGGCGTGCAGGTCGCTCGGCGTTCGGCGCGTGGAAGATATTAACCGGCTCGATCACGAGGGCGCGGCTTATCTGATCTATACGATACGCAACGGCAAGCGGCAAAGCTCGGCCGAAGCCTTTCTGAAGCCTGCGAGGCCGCGCAAAAACCTTACCGTCGTCACCGGCACGCAAGCCACGCGACTTGTGTTCGACGGCACGCGCGCCGTCGGCGTGCAGTGCGAAAGCGCGGGGCAGCCGATCGCTTACCGTGCGCGACGCGAGGTTGTGCTCTCGGCGGGCGCGATCGAGTCGCCGCGGCTTTTGCAGCTTTCGGGCGTTGGCGATCCCGACCATCTGCAGTCACTTGGTATTCCCGTCGTGGCGGCGAGTCCGGGTGTCGGACGGAACATGCGCGAGCACTATCTGTATATGGTGCAGGCGCGTTTGCAGCATTGGCGCGATTCGCAGAACCGGCAGTTCAGCGGCATCCGTCTATGGCGTAACGCGATGCAATATTTTCTGTTCCGCCGTGGCGTGATGTCGCTCGGCTCGTACCAGGTGGGCGGCTTCGTCAAGACCGCACCCGATGCGACGCGTCCCGATGTTCAATTGATGATGGCGCCTTACTCGATGGATTTCGGCGCAGCCAGTTATGCTTTCGAGACGTTCCCGGGCATGCAGCTCTTCAGCTATCCGCTGCGTCCGCGCAGCGAGGGGCATGTCAGGATCCAGTCCGCCGACCGTCAGGTACCGCCTGAAGTCGTAGCGAACTACCTCGCGGACCCGTACGACCAGCAGATGGCCGTCAACGCATTCCGGCTCATGCGCAGTGTGCTGGCAGCCGAGCCGCTCGCGGGCCTGCTGGCGGGGGAGACACGCCCTGGCCCCGCCGTTCAGACCGATGATGAGATTCTCGATCTTTACAGGCAGGAGGGACAATCGGGCTATCACGCCTGCGGCACCTGCAAGATGGGCTCGGACCCGCTTGCCGTGCTTGATTCGCGGCTGCGCGTGAGGGGCGTGGAAGGCTTGCGCGTGATGGATCTCTCCGTCACCCCCACGATGATTTCCGGCAACACCAATGGTCCGATGATGGCGATGGCATGGCGCGCCGCTGGCCTGATGCTGGAGGACACGCGATGAGCCGCCTCGAAGACTACCGCGGGCACTTTGCCAATATCGAACTCGAGCGATGCGATGGTGTACTCCAGGTGCGCCTGCATACGGATGGCGGCCCGCTCAGGTGGGGCGCGCTCGAAGGCAGTATTCACAGTCAGCTAGGCGAGGCGTTCTACCAGATCGCGCATGACCTGGACAATCGCGTGGTCATCCTGACCGGTACTGGAGATTCATTCTGCGACGCCATGAATTACGCCGAGCTGCCAACGGCACCGCTTGCGCAAATCTGGCCGCGCTTGCAGCGCGAGGGACAGGACCTGCTCATGCAACTGCTGGATATTCCGGTTCCCGTTATCGGCGCGATCAACGGGGCGGCGCATATACATGCCGAGTTGCTCGTACTATCGGACATTGTGATCGCCTCCAGTCACGTGGAAATCTCAGACCAGGCACACTTTGTTCACGGCGTCGTGCCAGCGGACGGTGTGCAGATCATCTGGCCGATGCTGATTGGCCACAACCGCGCTCGCCACTTCCTGCTGACCGGCGAGAGCTTCACGGCGAAACGCGCGTGGGAGCTTGGTGTCGTCGGCGAAGTCGTCGCACACGAACAGATCCTCGAGCGCGCTTGGCAGATGGCTCGCGACCTGGCGGCGAAGCCGATTGAAACGCTGCGACTAACGCGCGCGGTGTTTACGCAGCCATTCAAGCGCCGCATGGTCGACGAACTGGGCTACGGGCTCGCGCTCGAAGGGCTTGCCGGTATCACCGCGCAGTCCGGGAAGACGTAACCCGTCAACGCGACATGTTCACGAATGGGAGACATGATATGACCTTGGCAGTGCAAGCATCAACGCAACGCAACGCTGTCGTTCAGCGGGCGCTCGACCGCGCCACGCGGGAAGGCGGCGAGATCGGCGTGCAGGTGGCGGCTTATCTGAACGGCAAGCTCGTGATCGACGCATGGAGCGGCTTGGCGGACCAATTCACTGGGCGCCGTGTCGACGGCGACACGCTCTTCAATGTCTATTCGGTGACAAAAGCCGTTGCCGCAACCGCGTTGCACATCCTGGCAGACCGCGGGCTGATCGAATACGACGCGCCGGTAACGCGCTACTGGCCGGAGTACGGCGCACACGGCAAGGATAAAACGACGGTACGCGATGTGCTGACTCACCGTGCTTGTGTGCCGCAGATGCCCGATGGCGTGACGCCGGAACTGATGTGTGACTGGCAGTGGATGACGCGCGCGATCGCGAACCTGGAGCCGCTTGCCGAACCAGGCACGAAGACGCTTTACCTGTCGATGACGTTCGGCTGGATCGTTGGCGAACTGGTGCGACGCGCCGATCCGAAGAAGCGCTCGCTGGGCCGTTTTGTCAGGGAGGAGATCGCGATGCCGCTCGGCATCAACGATCTATGGATTGGCATCCCTGAGGAAGTCGAATCGCGCATCGCGCGACTCACTGATGCGATGGTGCCGGTCCCTGCCGAATACCTGCCAGCGCTGTTCCTGCGTTCGATGCCGCAACAGGTCGCATTGACGCCGCAAGTGTTCGAGCGCCCCGACGTTCGGCGCGCGGAAGTTGCGGGCGTCGGAGGGATCTTCAATGCGCGGAGTGAAGCGCGCTTCTGGGCGATGCTTGCATGCGGCGGCGAATTGGACGGCGTGAGGATACTCTCGAAGGAACTCGTCGCCACGCTGAACACGCCGCGTGCCAACAGCGAAGAACCCGATCCGGTGATGTTTGGCTTTCCGATTCCGATCACCATCGGTGGCTTCTGGTTTGGCGGGGATCATCCACCGGTGACCGCGGTACGTTCGCCGCGCGCCTTGTGCCATCCGGGGCAGGGCAACTCGATCGGTTGGGCGGACCCCGATACTGGACTAGCCGTCGCCATCTGCCATAACAAGCTGTTCAACCCGACCACGCCAGAGGAGGATCCGCTGCTTCCGATCGCGGTGGCGATTCGCGACGCACTGGATCTTGAGTGATAGACGCCATGGTCATGGATATCGCTTATTTGCAGCAATGGACCGGGCACACCGAGGAAGTTCGTGACCAGATCACGTTCACGCCGATGGCGGCGCTCGGTGCCATGCTTGACCGCAGTGACCCCCCTCCCACTCCCGGCATTGACTTGCCGCCATTGTGGCACTGGCTTTATTTTTTGCCGGTTCATCGTCAGTCGGTGGTCGGGACGGACGGTCATCCTAAGCGCGGTGGCTTCCTGCCGCCTGTCGACTTACCGCGCCGCATGTGGGCAGGCGGTCAACTCGAGTTTGTACGCCCGCTGAAAGCGGGCAACGCGGTCACCCGGCTTTCTTCGATCGAAAGCGTTACGCACAAGCAGGGGCGTACCGGCGATCTGGTGTTCGTCAAGGTGAAGCACGAGGTCAGCGACGCCAATGGCCTCGCGATCGTCGAACGCCAGGATATCGTGTATCGCGATCATCCGGCCGCGAGTGAGAAGGTGGCAGATTCACTGGCCGCGCCCGCTGGCGGCCAATGGGCCCGCGAGATCAATCCCGATCCCGTGCTCCTGTTTCGCTATTCGGCACTGACGTTGAACGGCCATCGCATTCACTACGATCGGCCCTACGCGACCGGCGAAGAGGAGTACGAAGGACTCGTCGTGCATGGCCCGCTGCTCGCCACATTACTGCTGGAATCAGTGCGATCCGAATTGCCGGGTGCGAAAGTGGGCGCTTTTTCGTTTCGCGCGATCAAACCGGTGCTGGACACGTCGCCTTTCTATGTCTGCGGAAAGCGAGACCAATCGGACCCGAGCAAGGTAAGTTTGTGGATCGCCGGTAGCGACGGATCGTTGCGTATGGACGCTTCGGCTGTTCTGGCCTGATCGTTGAAACCGGTCCGCTGACGTGGACCGGACTCTCAAGTGGAGATTTATGCGTTCGTTTCTTTTTGTGCCGGGAAGCAAGCCCGAACGATTCGTGAAGGCGCTCGCGGCAGGCGCCGATGCGGTGATCGTGGACCTCGAGGACGCTGTGGCGGACGCGGACAAAGCGTCGGCGCGTGCACATGTTGCCGATGCGGCGAGAACATTTTCGGCATCGCCAGTTCGCGTACTGTTGCGCATCAATGGCGCTGCCACACAGTGGTTCGAGGAGGACCTGTCACTGGCAGCGTTAGATGGTATCGATGGCGTCGTGTTGCCCAAGGCTGAGAATCCGGCCGCGTTGACATCCGTCGCCGCAGTAACGACGAAGTCAATATGGCCGATCATCGAATCGGCTCAGGGCGTCTGGAATGCATTGGACGTGGCGCGCATGTCCGGCGTCGAGCGGCTCATATTCGGCTCGGTCGACTTTGAGCTCGATCTGGATTGTGACGGTTCCAGGGACGCGTTGCTGCACGCGCGTTCGCGCATCGTGCTGGCCTCGCGTGTCGCTGGAATTCAGTCTCCAGTGGATGGCATCACCGTGTCGATCGACGACGAACGGCAAGTCGCGGAGGACTCATCAAAGGCGCGATCGCTGGGTTTCGGCGGCAAGCTGTGCATTCATCCGCGTCAGGTTAAAGCGGTCAATGCTGCGTTCACCCCGAGCGCGGATGAAATTGCCAACGCGCGGCGGATTGTCGAAGCGTATGAGAAGGCAGAAGGCGGGGTAGTGTCCGTGGATGGGCGCATGGTGGACTTGCCGGTATTGGTCAAGGCAAGACGCATCGTCAGCTTGTTCGAAAACGTACGCGGTGCCGTAGAAGGGTGAGAGATGCGGCGAGATAGTCGCCGCACCGCCGGCGCCACCACTGCACGAGGTGGCGCCGGCGTGGTCCGATTTCGGTTATACCGGATCCCATGGAGTGAGCGCCATGGAGGGCACGTTCGGGAAGAAACTCGCTTCGAATGCCGGCATGACCTGCTCGGCAATTGCTTCGGGTGTCCAGCCGCCGTCGCGATGCAGCGAGCGGATCATGCGGATCTGGTTGAAGAAATAGATTTCGTTGGCGCGCACGCCGAAGATCTGGCCCGACACCTTTCCGGCCTGGTCGGAGGCGAGATAGACCGCGAGCGGCGCGACCTTGCGCGATTCCATGCGCTTGAGAACCTCGACCCGCGCTTTCTGCTCAGGCGTTTCCGAGGGGATCGAAGCGGTCATCGCGGTCCATGCCCACGGTGCAATGCAGTTCGAGCGCACGTTGAATTTCGCCATGTCGAGGGCAATCGACTTCGACAGACCGACGATACCCATCTTGGCGGCGGAGTAATTGGCCTGTCCGATGTTGCCGATCAAACCCGACGTGGAGGTCATATGAACGAAGCTGCCGCCGTTTTGCGCCTTGAAATGCGGAGCCGCCGCACGTGCCACAAAAAACGACCCGTTCAGGTGGACGTCGACGACGGCCTTCCACTCCTCGAGGCTCATGTTGAAGAACATGCGGTCACGGACGATGCCGGCGTTGTTGACCACACAGTCAATGCGGCCGAACGTGTCCAGAGCAGCCTGCACGATCTTCTGCGCGGAATCCCATTCGGCGACGCTGTCCGTCGAGGCAACCGCTTGACCGCCCGCTTCCTTGATTTCCGCGACGACACGGGCTGCGGCGAATTCGCCGGTTTCGGCGTTGCGACCGAGGTCATTGACGACGACCTTGGCGCCGTTCGCCGCGAATTGCAACGCGAAATCGCGCCCAATCCCCGCACCCGCACCTGTTACCACTACCACCTTGTCCTTGACGAAATCGCTCACTCTTGTCTCCCTTCAATACAGGCGTTGATGTAGAAAAGCTCGCCTCGGTATAATAGCAAAACTGAACGGCGTTGCATAATATGAACGTGAGGTATTGGCAAAAAGGGTGGCAAGTCATCTATTCGACGACAACGACATGAAAGGAGATGCGAGATGAACGATACCAAAGGCTGGACCTTGCCGGACCATGTTCCGCGAGAACTCGTGGTCGATTTCGACTATATGACTCCGCCAGGCGCAGAAGACGACGTCCATCTGGCGTGGAAGACGCTACATACCGGGCCTGATATCGTCTGGTCTCCGTACCATGGCGGCCACTGGATCGCCACCCGGGGAGAAGACATCGAGGCGATGCAGAAGGACCATGCCCGCTTTTCGCATCGCAGTGTCAACATCCCGCCGCTCAACGAAACGCAGCTCGTGCCGCTCGAACTCGACCCGCCCGAGCACGGCGCATACCGCAACCTGATCACGCCTGCTTTCCTGCCGCAGGCAATCGCGTCGCTGGAGAACGACGTGCGCAGCCTCGCAATTGAGCTGATCGAGAAACTCGCTTCGCGAGGCGAATGCGAGTTTGTTTCCGAGTTCTCGAAGATCCTGCCGATCGTGATTTTTCTGCGCCTGGCCGATCTTCCGCTGAGTGATCGTGAGCAATTGCTCGAATGGGCGGAATGGGCCGTGCGCGGCAACTTTGAGCAGCGTAACGAATCTCAGCACCGGCTGATTGGCTATATCTCCGGCTGGGTGGAAAAGCGCAGGGCAGAGGCGGGCGGTGATCTCGTGAGCCTTATCGCCAACGCGCAGATCGACGGCAAGCCGATCAACCCCGAGCGCATGTTCGGGATGTTTATCGTCGTGTTGTTCGGCGGCCTCGATACCGTCGCATCGATGATGGGTTTCATCGCGCGCTTTCTCGCCGAGAACCCAGCGCACCGGCGACAGCTCATCGAGAATCCGGAGCTGATGGTTTCATCGGTCGACGAGCTGATCCGCCGGTTCGGCGTGGCAAATACGGCGCGGCTGATCACGCAGGACATGGAATACAAGGGCATCCAGTTCAAGAAGGGGGAGCAGATCCAGCTTCCGAACTCCCTTTTCGGTCTCGACGACCGCAAGTTTAGCAATCCGCTTGCCGTTGACCTGACGCGCAAGCCGGTCATTCACGCAGCGTTCGGCAATGGCCCTCATCGCTGCCCCGGCTCATTCCTCGCGCGCACGGAGATCAAGGTGTTCCTGCAGGAATGGCTCAAGCGCATTCCCGACTTCCGCATCCGCGAGGGCGACAAACCGCGATGCGGATCGGGTTCCGTCAACGGCATGCTCTATCTTCCGCTCGTCTGGGACGTAGCGCCCTGAAATCTCCCAATCTCAACGACTCATCGACGATCATGAAAAAGTGGCAATGTATTTTTTGCGGGTTTTACTACGACGAAGCAGCGGGACTTCCGACCGAGGGCATCGCGCCAGGCACTCGTTGGGAAGACATCCCGGATGACTGGGCATGCCCCGAATGTGGCGCGACCAAGGCCGATTTCGTGATGGTCGAGGTCGAGGCCTAAGTCGAGGCCTGAGCGCTCGGACACGCGCACGGCGCAAGGCCGTGCGCTTCACAACCTTGACTCAGGCGCGCTCGAATACCGCCGCAATGCCTTGGCCACCGCCGATGCACATGGTCTCGAGCGCATAGCGCCCCTTTCGACGCGTCAGTTCGTGCAAGAGTGTGGTCATGATCCGCACGCCGGTTGCGCCAATCGGGTGGCCGAGCGATATGCCAGAGCCGTTCACGTTGAGCCGGTCGATATCGTGCCAGTTCCAGCCTTTGAGAACTGCCAGTACCTGACATGCGAACGCTTCGTTCACCTCCACGAGATCCATCTGATCGAGCGTGAGACCGGTGCGGGCGAGTAGCTTTCGAACCGCCGGCACCGGGCCGATGCCCATACGTGACGGCTCGCAGCCCGCTGCGGCCCACCCGGTGAGCCAGGCAATGGGTTCGAGTCCGAGCGCTTCGAGACGGTCTTCCGCAACCACGAGGCAAGCGGCGGCGGCGTCGTTCTGCTGACTGGAATTGCCAGCGGTGACCGTGCCGCCGGGCATTAGCGAGCGAAGCTTGCTGAGGCTTTCCATGCTGGCGTCGGCGCGGAATCCTTCATCTTTGGCAAACAGGAGTGGCTCGCCCTTTTTCTGAGGAACACTGACCGCAACGATCTCTTCGGCCATATGACCCGACTCCCACGCCGCCGCCGCGCGTTGATGGCTGCGCAGCGCGAACTCGTCGGCGGCCTCGCGGGTGATGCCATAGTCGGTAGCGAGATTTTCCGCGGTCTCGATCATGCCGGAGATGTAACCGAAGCGCGATTCCGGCTGCGAGCGCTCACGGCCGCGCGCGAGCCGGTCGTGAAACTGGACGGAGCCCGAGCGGGCTCCCCAGCGCATGTCCGTGCTGTAGTACTCGATATTGCTCATGCTCTCCACGCCGCCCGCCAGAACCACGTCGGCTGCGCCGGTCTGCACCATCATCGCGGCGGTGACGAGGGCCTGCAGGCCGCCGCCGCAGCGGCGGTCGAGTTGCATGCCAGGCACTTCGACGGGCAGGCCCGCCTGCAGCGCGATCCAGCGGCCCACGCATGGCGTTTCGCTGTTCGCATACGATTGTGCGAAGACGACGTCGTCGATGCGCGCGGGGTCGAGCCCCGCTCGCCGGATTGTTTCGTTCGCGACGAGTGCACCGAGCTCTTCGACGCAAACGCCGCGCAGGCTACCACCAAAGGTGCCGACGGGCGTTCTTACAGGGGAGACAATCGCTGCGCGTTTCATGGGGCATTTCCTTGCAGGGTTTCAAAGTTCTGATTTCGGCGCGGTTGCAATCAGGCAATGAGCGTCGCGCTTGCAGAGCCATTCGAACGTGGGACGCCCGCCATCCGATCGAGGGCGCCGCGATGATCCGGATGGGCGATTGCCAGCATGCGATCGCGCCGTTGACGTAGCGTCAGTCCGCGCAGATCGGCTACGCCGTATTCGGTTACCACGATGGCGGCGTCGCTGCGTGGGGTGCTGACTGGTCCGTTCAACGACGCGACGATGCGGGTGGCGCCCTTGCCCGCTGTTGACGGCAATGCGATGACGGGAACGCCCCCACGGGAGCGCCGCGCGCCGCGCAGGAAATCCAGTGCGCCACCGACCGCGCCCACATACACGCCGCCGGCAATCTCGGCGTTGATCTGTCCGCTCAGATCGACTTCAACGGCCGAGTTGATGGCGACGAAGCGGTCGATGCTCGCGAGCACGTTCGCGTCGTGGGTGTAGCGGGTCGAACGAAACTCGATGGCGTCGTTGCGATGCGCGAACTCGTGAATGCGACGGCCGCCCATCATCACACCCGCAATGGTCTTGCGTGTGTCGATGGGCTTGCGCGCATTATTGATCACGCCGCTTTCCATGAGATCGGCGACTTTGTCCCCGATCGTGCCGGAATGAATGCCGAGGTCTCGCCGATCGCCGAGGCTAGCAAGGATCGCTTCGGGAATCGCGCCGAGGCCGAGTTGAATGGTGGCGCCGTCTTCGATCAAACTCGCCGTGTACCGCGCAATTGCCAGATCCGTCGCGCTTGCTGCGCTGGGCGAACTCTCGGGCAGGGTGCGTGACGTCGGGAGAATGAAGTCGATGTCGTCGTCGTGAAGATATCGCTCGCCGTAAGTCCAGGGTGCCTGTTCGTTGACTTCCGCAACGATGACTCGCGCGCGCTCGAGCGCAGGGATCAGATACTCATGCGCGACGGACAAGCTATAACGGCCTTGCGAATCGGGCGGAGCCAACTGCAGCAGAAGGACGTCGATCAAAAGCTGACCCGACTCCATCATCTCTGGGAACTGCGAATAATGGCACGGAAGGATATCAAGCACGCTAGCCTTGGCCAGGGCTCGGTTTGATCCGGTGCCGCAGTAGGAAACGAAATCGATGCAGTCGGCGTGCTCGGGGCGGCACGTGTCGTAGCTGCTGGCGCCGAGAAAGACCCGGAACGCGCCGATGCTGTGCCGCTGCTCAACCAGCTTTCGCGTGAGCGCAAGGGGTTCTGCGTTCGATTGGCCCCATGCGACGGTATCGCCGGGACGGATGAAGGACGCAAAGTCGATGGCGTCCGCCTCTAGCAGTAAGGGCATGATCTTGTTTGCGTCAAATCGTGGTTTGCGCAAAGGCAGGGGTTTCGATGTGCTGTCGCCGCACGGCGCCTGAGGCGACGAGTTCCGCGATCCGATCCTCGCTGTAGCCGATGCCGCGCAGCACGAATTCCGCGTGCTCGCTCAGTCCTGGAACAGCGAGCGGTGGCGACGCGGGCTCCATGCGGAAGTGAATCGGACTCGCAACGTGGGCGCGCCCGGACGGATCGGCCTGGATCATTCCTCGCTCATGGGCGTGGGGATGATCAAGCGCTTCGGCGACCGAGAGCACCGGCGCGACGCTGATGTTTCGACCTTCGAACCAATCGAGCCATTCATCGACCGTGCGCGCCAGGAATGTTTGGGTCAGGAATGACCGCACGCGCAATTGACCTTCACCGGCCGGGCCGGTCGCGTCGGCGATGAGGTCAGGACGTCCGAGCGGCGTAAGGAGGTTGCTGGCAAAGCTATATTCCCGGCCGCCGAGGCAAAGCCATTTCGAATCAGCGGTCTCATAGGTGCTGAGCAGCGCGAGTCCGCTGTCAACGTCGCTTGTTTCTGACGATTGCCCGTCCGGCGCGTTGAGCAAACGGCCGCTCAGGTATGGCTGCGCCGTGAGCGCCGCATCGAAGAGCGACACGTCGATGTAGTCGCCGCGCCCCGTTTCCCGCGCGCGCAGGAGCGCCATCAACACGGCGGACAACGCGGTCAATGAACCGGCCAGCGCAGCGAGGGACGGACCCGTGGTAATTGGCATTCCCCGATCATCGCGCGGCAGTGTACCTGCAAGCGATTGAACTACCGGATCGTGTGCGGGCAATTGGGAGAGCGGGCCGGTCTGGCCGAATGCGGTAATCGCGCAATAAACGACTTTGGGGTTCGTGCGGCTTACCGTATCGTAGTCGATGCCAAGGCGAGCAGCCACGCCCGGCCTCGATGATTCGATGACGACGTCGGCCTCGTTTATCAGCTTTAGCGCGACCTCACGTCCGTCCGGACGCTTCAGGTCGACCGCGATGCTGCGCTTGCCGCGGTTGATTGCCGCGAAGAATGCGCCATCCGTGCCGGGTGCGCCGCGGGTGGGGTCGCCGGTAACCGGTTCGATCTTGATGACTTCCGCCCCGTGCTCGGCGAGATTGGCGGCGAGAAACGGACCCGGCATGAACTGCGACAGGTCCACGACGCGAAGTCCGGTCAGTTTCATGCCAGAGCAGCGCTGAAGCCGAGGTGGCGCTGCGCAATCGCGGCGGCTTCCTTCACGATGCGGCCGATCAATTCCTCACACGTCGGCAGGTCGTGAATGAGTCCGGTCACGATACCGGCGGGGAAGGCGCCGCCTTCGACTTCTCCCGTGACGAACGCATCCATCCAGCGCTTCGCTCCGGTCAGCGCGTAGAGGTCGGCGGGCGTCACGTTGCCGCCCCGCTCGAGTTCGAGCGCGGCGAGGCTCACGCTGTTCTTGACCACGCGGCTCGAATCGCCGATCGAGCGGCCAACGAGCACGGTATCGCGCTCGGTCGCTTCCAGCAGCCGTTGCTTGATCGCGGGGTGGACCTGCGATTCCTGCGTCAGCATGAAACGCGTGCCCATGTTGATGCCTTCCGCGCCGAGCGCGAGAGCCGCCATCAGTCCTCGACCATCGGCGAAGCCACCCGACGCGAGGATCGGCACCTTCAGCTTGTCGGCGGCGGAGGGAATCAGGATCAGTCCAGGGATATCGTCTTCCCCAGGGTGCCCCGCGCATTCGAACCCGTCTATGCTAACGGCGTCTGCGCCGAGTGATTCCGCCTTCACCGCGTGGCGAACCGTGACACACTTGTGGACGACCTTGACGCCGTGCGCCTTGAACTCGGCGATGTATTTCGCCGGATTGCTGCCTGCTGTCTCAACAACCTTGACGCCTTGGGACACGATCGTGCGCACATACGCGTCATAGTCGAGGCCGGCGTTGGCGCCGAGAACGGTCAGGTTGACTCCAAAGGGTTTGTCCGTGAGCGAACGCACCTTGTCGATCTCGCGCGCAAGTGCATCGGCGCTTGCATGGGTGTGCGCCGAGATGAAACCGAGACCTCCCGCGTTGCCCACGGCCGCCGCCAGTTCGGCTCGCGCCACCCAGCGCATGCCGCCTTGAATGATGGGATATTGAATGCCGAGTAATTCAGTAATGCGGTTGACATACGGTTTCATCGCGCGCCTGTGAGCTGGATAGGAAGTGTGGGTGCCAGAGAAATGCGCCTGACGCGCGTGACCTGGCATGCTCGGTTCGCCGCGACGAGCGCGGCGCTCTTTAGTAAATCAACAATCGCGAAACTGCGGTTTGCGCTTTTCGGCGAAGGCTGCCATGCCTTCCTTTCGATCTTCAGTAGCGAAGGTCGAATACGCCATGCGCCGCTCGAACAGAATGCCTTCCGTGAGGCTCGATTCATAGGCACGGTTGACGCACTCCTTTGCCATCGCCACGACAGGTTGCGAGTATCGCGCGATCTCTTCGGCCGTTTTCAGCGCTTCCTCGACGAGCATGTCGACAGGGATGATGCGGCTCACGAGGCCACATCGCTCGGCTTCGACTGCGTCCATCCTGCGGCCGGTGAGGATCATTTCCATCGCCTTCGATTTGCCGAGCACGCGCGTGAGGCGCTGAGTGCCGCCGGCGCCGGGAATGGTCGCCAGCGTGATCTCGGGCAGCGCGAAACGAGCGTTGTCGGCGGCTAGAATGAAGTCGCACATCATGGCCAGTTCGCAGCCTCCGCCCAACGCGAGACCCGCGACTGCGGCGACGACCGGCTTGCGGCAACGCGAGGTGCGTTCCCAGTTCGACGTGATGAACTGATTCTTGTAGACGTCCATGTACGTCCATTCGTTCATCATCTTGATGTCGGCTCCGGCGGCGAAAGCCTTTTCGCTACCGGTCATCACGATGGCGCCGATAGCAGGATCGGCTTCAAGGTCGTCCAGTGCCGCCGTCAGCTCGTCCATCAGCTGGTTGTTCAGAGCGTTGTAGGCTTGCGGACGGTTCAACTTGATCAAACCGGTTTTTCCGTGCGTTTCGACGATGATCGTCTCGAAGGCCATTGTTCTTCCTTGAGGGAATGAAGGGAAACGCTTCAGCCCGCATCCGGGCCTGCTCGCCCGTGGTTTGTGGGCCGCGGTGCGCCGTTCGGGGTGCATTGAAGCGTACCGCACGTTGCCAATTTTGTGAACGACGTTTATGATTCTGAATGTGTGACCCAGCTTTGTCAATTGAGCGCGAGGTCAGATTCGCTAACGGAAAACACCGCGAGGAGACACTGCATGACCACTCGTCACGAAGACGGACAGATTCGCGTTGAGCAGCGCGGGAACCTGCTTCTGATGGGCATCGACCGGCCGGAAAAACGCAACGGTTTCACTCCGAAGATGTTCAGAGAGCTCGCCATGGCGTACACGCAACTCGAAAAGAGCAGCGATATTTTCTGCGGGCTGGTCTACGCCGAAGGCGATCACTTTACGGCAGGGCTCGACATGCCAAAGATTGCACCGTTGCGCCGCGAAGGTAAGCCGCTGCTTCCTGAAGGCGAGGTCGATCCGTTCAACTTGCGCGCGCCGCTACGCACCAAGCCAGTCGTCATTGCCCTCAAGGGAATCTGCTTCACGGTCGCAGTCGAATTGATGCTCGCTTCGGAAGTGGCTGTAGCGGCCGATAACTGCCGTTTCTCCCAGCTTGAAGTTAAGCGTGGAATCATGGCAGGTTGTGGTGCGACGTTCCGCATGGTCCAGCGTGCCGGTTGGGGCAACGCGATGAAGGTACTACTTACAGGCGACGAATTCACCGCGGACGAGGCGCGGCACATGAACTTCGTGCAGGATGTCGTTCCTGCGGGGCAGGAGTTCGACCGGGCGCTCGCGATCGCAGAGCGGATCGCGGCGCAGGCACCGCTAGCTGTACAGGCCACGATGCAGAACGCGCGGGTTTCGCTGGGACAAGGCTGGCAGGATGCTTACGCGACCATTCAGTCGACCCAGCAGTTTCTCTACAACACTGACGACGCTAAGGAAGGCGTTCAGTCCTTCATCGAAAAACGCACGGCGAAGTTCGTCGGACGCTGAAGCATGGCTTCCGGCGCGACCGGAGTGAATTCAAGGGGACAGTTTGTTATGACAAAAGGCGCGTTGGCGGGTGTTCGCGTACTCGACCTGAGCCGGATTCTCGCGGGGCCTTGGGGGGCCCAGATGCTGGCGGATCTCGGCGCGGAGGTCATCAAGGTCGAGCGTCCGGGCAAGGGCGACGATTCGCGGCAATTCGGCCCTCCGTTTCTCATGGATCGGAAAGGCAAGGTCACGCGAGAGTCGACGTTTTTTATCAGCGCGAATCGCGGCAAGAAGTCAATTACGTGCGATATCTCTACGCCCGAAGGTCAGACGCTGATCCGCTCGCTGGCCGCCCAATGCGACGTGTTGCTTGAGAACTATAAGGTGGGCGACCTCAAGCGTTACGGGCTCGACTACGAGAGTGTGAAGCTGGTCAATCCGCGCCTGATCTACTGTTCCATCACCGGATTCGGCCAGACCGGGCCATATAGCCCACGCCCTGGGTATGACTCGATTTTCCAGGCAATGGGCGGCCTGATGAGCGTTACGGGAAACGGCGACGACGTGCCGGGCGGCGGTCCAATGAAAACCGGGCCTAGCCTCGCGGATATCCTCTGTGGTCAGTACGCGGCTTCGGCGATCATCGCGGCGCTCTATCATCGCGACGCGGTGCAAGGCGGTACTGGACAGGGGCAGTACATCGACCTGGCGTTGCTGGACGCGATGATTGCTGCCACGTCGCACTATGCAAGCCAATACCTCGTTTCTGGCCAAATTCCGATCCGGCGCGGTACAGAGGGCAATGGTGGCATGCCGTCCCGCATGTTCCGTTGCGCGGATCGCGACATCATGATCGTTGCGGGGAACAACGAGCAATACGCGCGCATGTGCAATGTTCTCGGGCATCCCGAACTCGCCACTGATCCGCGATTCAGCGAGATCGCTCTGCGCGTTAAAAATCGTCGAGCGCTTGGCGAAGTGTTCGAGCCGCTTATCCTCGAATGGCAGAGCAATGCATTGCTCGCGGCACTCGACGCCGCCGGGGTTCCAGCTGGACCGATCAACAATCTGGAGCAGGTCTTCGCAGATCCGCACGTGCAGGCACGCGCCATGTGCGTGGAAGTTGCGCACCCGCTCACAGATAACACAGTCAGAATGGTCGCCAATCCGGTCAAGATGTCAGGCACACCTATCGATTCATACGGGGCGCCGCCGATGCTCGGGCAACATACGGATGAGGTGCTACGTGACGTGCTGAGCATGTTGCAGTCCGACATCGATACCCTGCGCGAAAAGAAAGTTATATAGAAAGCGAAAAAACCGGGAAGTGCCGCCCTCCAAGGCGCGCTCTCTTACAGATTACTTATATCAATCAGGACTGCGATTGGCTTTTGTTGGCCAAAAGGAATCGCGGGAGCGGCGCGACTTCAGCGAAGGATAGGCGCTCGGTCCAACCGGACTTTGGGCGTGACCATTTGCCGATGTTCGTGCCGTTCTGATACCTCACGCCCGCTCGTCGAGGATTTATCGCGATCGACGATTGAATGATCGCTGCGTTTTGCATCGGGCTCGTGGGTACTTTCGTATCACGCTTATCTAATCAGGGGTTCTTTGATGCGCATTGGAATACCCGCGGAATCGCGGGCGAACGAAAACCGTGTGGCTGCGACGCCCGAGACAGTCAAGAAATATGTCGCCCAAGGCCACACGGTGACGATCCAGGCTGGCGCGGGAGTCGGCGCGAGCTATCCCGACGAGGCGTACACGGCCGTGGGGGCGCAAGTCGCCGATGCGGCCACCGCCTTCGGCGCTGACCTCGTGCTCAAGGTTCAGTCGCCGGCGGTGAACGAATTGCCGTTCATGAGACAAGGCGCGGTGCTCGTCGGTATGCTCGATCCCTTTGATGCGGAGAACGCGGCCAGGCTTGCCGAAGCAGGCGTGACGGCTTTCGCGATGGAAGCCGCGCCGCGCAACACGCGCGCGCAGAGCCTTGATGTGCTGTCCTCGCAGGCGAACATCGCCGGGTACAAGGCGGTGCTGCTGGCTGCAACGCTCTATCCGCGCTTCATGCCAATGCTCATGACCGCCGCCGGCACCGTGAAGGCCGCGCGCGTGCTGATCCTCGGCGCTGGCGTGGCGGGCCTGCAGGCCATTGCCACGGCGCGACGTCTTGGCGCGGTGATCGAAGCCTCGGATGTGCGCCCGGCGGTAAAGGAGCAGATCGAGTCGCTCGGCGGGAAATTCCTCGACGTGCCCTACGAAACAGAGGAGGAGCGCGAGGCCGCCGAAGGCGTGGGGGGCTACGCTCGCCCCATGCCACCTTCCTGGCTTGCACGCCAATCTGCGCTGGTGCACGAGCGCGCGAAGCAGGCCGACATCGTCATCTCGACTGCGCTCATTCCGGGCCGTGACGCGCCGACGCTACTGCATTCGGAAACCGTGCAGGCGATGAAGTCAGGTTCAGTCGTGATCGACCTCGCGGCAGGACGGGGTCCGGTCGCTGATCAAGCGACGGGCCGGCGCGGCGGCAACTGTCCGCTCACCGAGGCCGACAAGATCGTGACGCACCATTGCGTACAGATCTGCGGCTATACGAATCTTGCGTCGATGGTCGCCGCCGACGCCTCAGCGCTCTACGCGCGCAATCTGCTCGACTTCCTGAAGCTGATCATCGCGAAGGAGGGCACGCTGAACATCGATCTTTCGGACGACATCGTCGCCGCCACACTGCTGACCCGCGATGGCCTGGTCACGCGCAAGACATGACGAGGAGGAGAACAAAAATGGAAGTCATTAACCATACCGTCATCAATCTGATCATTTTTGTGCTGGCCGTATACGTGGGCTATCACGTGGTCTGGAACGTCACACCCGCGTTGCATACGCCGCTCATGGCCGTGACCAATGCGATTTCGGCGATCGTGATCGTCGGTGCGATGCTTGCCACGGGCCTAACCGTGGGCGGCGCGGGCAAGCTCTTCGGCGCGTTAGCCGTGCTGCTCGCGGCCGTGAACGTGTTCGGCGGTTTTTTGGTCACGCGGCGCATGCTGGAGATGTTCCGCAAGAAGGAGCCGAGGAAGCTCACCGCCAAGGAGGGCGCGTAAATGAGTATGAACGTCGTTACGCTGCTTTATCTGGTCGCCTCGGTCTGCTTCATCCAGGCGCTCAAGGGGCTTTCTAACCCGAGGACCGCGCGTGCCGGCAACGTGTTCGGCATGGTCGGCATGGCCATCGCCATTCTCACCACTCTCGTGCTGATTGCGAAAGAGTCCGCGCAGTTGGGCTCCAACCTCGGGATTGGGCTTGCGTTGCTGTTCGCGGCGCTCGTGGTAGGCGGCAGTCTGGGCGCCTATGTCGCCGCGCGCGTCGAGATGACGAAGATGCCCGAACTCGTCGCGGCCATGCACTCGCTGATCGGTCTTGCCGCAGTGTGCATCGCGTACGCGGTAGTTTCCGAGCCCGCCGCTTTCGGGCTCGTGGCAGAAGACGCACCGTATGCGGGCTTCCTGCCGTACGGCAATCGTATCGAACTTTTCATCGGCACGTTCGTGGGCGCGATAACGTTCAGCGGCTCGGTGATCGCGTTCGGCAAGCTCTCCGGCAAGTACAGGTTCCGCCTCTTCCAGGGCGCGCCCGTGGTCTACCCCGGCCAGCATCTGATCAACCTGATGCTAGCGCTGGCTATGATCGGCTTCGGCATCCTGTTCTTCCTGACGCAGTCGTGGCTGCCGTTCATCATCATGACGCTGATCGCGTTTTCGCTGGGCGTGCTCATCATCATCCCGATCGGCGGCGCGGACATGCCGGTGGTCGTTTCGATGCTGAATTCGTACTCGGGCTGGGCGGCCGCGGGCATTGGCTTCTCGCTGAACAACGCCATGCTTATCATCGCGGGCTCGCTGGTGGGCTCTTCCGGCGCGATTCTCTCGTACATCATGTGCCACGCGATGAACCGCTCTTTTTTCAACGTGTTGCTGGGCGGCTTCGGCGGCGACGCGAGCGCGGCGGGAGCGGGCGGCGTGCAGGAACAGCGCTCGGTGAAGTCGGGTTCAGCCGATGACGCCGCGTTCATGCTTGGCAATGCTGAGAGTGTCGTGATCGTGCCGGGCTACGGTCTTGCAGTGGCGCGCGCGCAGCATGCCTTGAAAGAGTTGACGGACAAGCTCACCGAGAAGGGCGTGGACGTGCGCTATGCGATCCACCCAGTGGCGGGCCGCATGCCGGGCCACATGAACGTGCTACTCGCGGAAGCCGAGGTGCCCTATGACCTCGTGTTCGAGATGGAAGACATCAACAGCGAATTCGGCCAGATCGATGTAGTGCTGGTGCTTGGCGCGAACGATGTGGTGAACCCGGCGGCGAAGAACGATCCGATGTCGCCGATCGCGGGCATGCCAATCATCGAGGCGTACAAGGCGCGCACCGTCATCGTGAACAAGCGCTCGATGGCCGCCGGTTACGCGGGCCTCGACAACGAGCTCTTCTACATGGACAAGACGATGATGGTGTTCGGCGATGCGAAGAAGGTGATAGAGGAGATGGTGAAAAATTGCAGCTAAGGGGCGAGTCATGACGACCGAGACAAGCAACAGCCGTATCGTAGGTACAAACCAGGCAGGAGTCGGGAATATCGACTCGGGCAGGGACAGCCGGGATAATTCGAGTCAGCATCAACGCTCGGACATTCCCGCCTGCGTCGGAAAGTCACCTCAGTGGGCCTGGGCGAATAGCCGCAGCGGGTTCGACTGGATGGACGTGCACTTGCCGTTCGTCACGTCGGAATGGTGTTAGAAATCCTCCTAACAGGAACGATCGAAATCGCAATCTCTCCGATCGCTTTGGACTGCTGTTGCAACGCGGGGTCGCGGGCCCGGCGTTGCCCTTGGAGACGGGCTAGGTAAGTCTCTTCATGCATCTCTCTTTCGCGCGAGCGCATCCAACTCGACGTTTTACAAAAATCCGTTGATTGTTTTGCTGACTCGAGTGACTCTCGGCGCCGGGGCATGCAAGCGCTTGCTTCGGCCGAAAATCCCAAGGGTAACGGCGAAAAAAAACGCCTTGGCTCGGTCTCCCGCCGCCAAGGCCAAATTCCGCACGCTCTCGCGAAGTGTGGCGGAGGAGAAATGCTTTTCCACGCTTTGGTCCTCACGGTACGAACCGTGTGCGAAGCCCGCAGCTTGGACCGAAAAACGGATTAATGCAACGATTAGTTCAATTAAGTTCTTTTTGGGCTTTTAGAAATGCAACTGACAGTTTCATATTCTGCACCGCGTTCAAAAAGACGCACTAAAGCATTGACTGGCCACCGTCCACGCTGATAGTCTGCCCCGTTATGAAATTAGCGTCTTCACTGCAAAGAAATGCAACTGTTCGTCCAATATCGCGTTGAGGATCGCCGAAGCGGCCAAGTGCAATTTCGGAAAGATAGCGGGTGCGCTCCTGGGGATTGGCTTCGAGGTAGGCTTCGGCAGCAGGCGTGAGCGCTGCCGGGCAAACGACGTTGACGGTAATGCCATAGCAGCCCCATTCGCGCGCGGCAACGCGCGAGAGTCCACGAATGCCCTCTTTGGCTGCAGCGTACGCGCTGAATCCCTTGAGCCCTTCGATGCCTGTGCGTGAGCCGAAGTTGATGATGGCGCCGCGGCCTTGCGACTTCATCCGCGGCAGTACCGCCTGCATGAAATACAGTGTGCCGTACAAGCCCGATTCAAGCGTGTTGCTCCAGTCATCGTCCGTGACAGACTCGAGCGGTACACCCGGGCTGCTACTTTGTGCATTGTTGATAAGCGCGTCCACACGCCCGAATCGCTCGACGGCAAGCGCGACGCTCCGCTCCGCGTCGGCGCGATTGCGCGTATCACCGGGCACGACGAGCACTTGCGAACCGAGGGCGCTCAATTCCTCGGCGGCCCGCGTGAGTTTGGCCTCCGTACGACCAGTCAGGACCAGACTCGCCCCGTCGGTCGCAAGCGCACGGGCGATGCCGAGTCCAACGCCTTGCCCGCCTCCAGTCACGATGGCGACCTTTTCTGCCAGCTTTTTCGTGTACATGAGTGATTCCAGAAGTGGTGGTAAATGCTGTTGTTTGACGCGCAAGCGCACGGGGGATGTTCAGCAGAGCGATGCTCAATCGATTTCAATTTTGTGAACGTCGTTCAACTATATCGTAACTAGGATGAGGCGACGCCCTGGCGTATTCCCGAATTCGGACGGTGTAAAAGTATGCCAAATTGTGATCGTTGTAAAACTATGTGAATAGTTCCCGTATAATCGATACAGTCAATTCATGGGGAAAATCATGTTGAAAGAGACCTCAGCGCCGGCGGACCGGGATGTCAGCGGGCCGCGCTCGCTGACCCGACTCCTCGGAATATTCGATGTGCTCGCGAAGTCTCCGGACGGGATGTCGCTGGCAGAACTGAATGTTGCCCTCGAGTCGCCAAAGAGCAGTCTGCTGAATTTGCTGAGGCCGTTGGTGGCGGAAGGATATCTGATGCACGACGCAGGTCGCTATCGCCTGGGGCCATCGATTTTCCGGTTGTCGGCCGGCGTGATGGCCGCGTGGAGTTTCTCGAAGACGCTGCGCCCGTACCTGGTGGACCTCTCGAAAAGCACCAATGAAACGGTGTACATAGGCGTACTTGACGCCGAGCACAAAGAGATCACTTACGTCGACGTGATTGAGAGCGATCAGTCCGTGCGTTATTCGATGCACGTCGGTCGCCGGGTTCCGCTCTATTGCACGGCTGCGGGGCGCGTGCTGCTGGCTCATGCACCCGAAGCCTTCGTTACCGACTATATGAAGACGGTCAAGTTCGAGCGCCACACGCCGCGAACGATTACGACGAAGAAGGCGCTGCGTGACGAGCTCGATCACATCCTCCAAAGCGGCCTGTCTGTAAGTCGCGGTGAACTACTGCCCGATTCCGCAGGTGTTTCGTCGCCCATCTTCGGTCCTAACGGCAACGTGATCGCAGCGATGGCGATTGGCGCGCCGCTCGAGCGCTTCGATCGCGAACGCCCGCAACTCGAGGCAAACATGATCAGGGTCGCCCAGCGGGCGTCCGCGTTGGGTCAGGCCGAAGAGGATTGACTGGCCGGTCGGCCGGCAGCACGGTGAAGGACCTGATTCACCGTGCTGCGGTCACCGCACAGTTTACGAAGCGTTGCACCCACGTCCAACGGATACGATCATTGACTACGTCGCTTTGGCAGCATGTAAGCGATCAGCATTCCGGCAATTGAACTGCAGGCTATGTAAACGAATACCGAAACATAGCCGCTATCGGCGGGAAACGATGCACCGTCGTGCCCCGTTGTCGCGCTGCGCAGCAGCGCAAATACCGCTTGGGCGCCTACTGCGAAGAAACACGAGAAGAACACGTAGAGCATGCCTGTAGCCTCGCCTGTCTGATGCGCAGGCGTCGTTTCCACGATCTGGTTGTACAGCGCCGTGCTCGCGAAGGCGAGGCCGAAAGAACACAACACCGCACCTGGAACGAACAGCAGCAGGCTGCGATGAAGCACGATCAGAGAGGACCAGGCCAAGGCCAGAATGAGCATGCCGATCAAGGCAGCGGGACGGGCCTTGTAACGGGTGGCAACGCGGCCGCTCCACGGGCTCGCGACCAGCGCCGCAATATTGATGCTGAACATCAGTATTCCAGCCGTCGTTGCGCTCAGCCCGAATCCGGCGTGCGAGCCAGCAGGTTGCTGGGCGAGCAGAGAGAAAACCTGTCCTAGTTGCATGGCCCCTGCCGCGAGGAATGCCATGCATGCATTAGCCAATACCACTTCGCGCGTCTTCAGCAGACGCACGTTGATGAGCGGATGACGCGCCCGGTGTTGATGGCGTGCCCAGAGTCCGAGCGCGATCATCCCGCCAACGATCAAGCCCCACAGGCGCGGATCGCCGAGCCCCCACGTGCGGATTTGCTGCACTGCAAAGAGGATGGCGCAAAGTGCAGGGGCGAACGCGAGCCCTCGAACGTAGTCGATCCGTACCCCGGGATTCGGTGGCGACGGCGGCGCCCACGCGCGTACCGCCACGACAGCCACGACGCAAAGCGCGACTTTGAACCAGAAGCCACCCTGCCACGAATAGTGATCCACGACGACGCCGGCGCAGATGTAAATCAGCCCCGCCGATACCATTCCTGCCGCGCTGATCAATCCCACCGCGGCAGGCACCCTGGCGGGTGGCAGGTTCTCACGAACCAGTCCGATGGAGAGCGGCGTGATGCCTGCCGCGATCGATTGCATTGCACACCCCGCGACGAGCATGCCGACATCGGTAGCGCATGCCGCCACGACTGCGCCGGCCCCAGCGACTGACATCACCACGAGCAGGATTCGGCGGTAGCCCAACAGGTCACCGAGGCGTCCGCTCACTGCGGCAAAGACGGCCGCGCCGAGCCAGTATGCGGTCACGGTCCAACTCACAGAGTCCGACGCAGGAAAGGCCTTGTACAGCGTGACCAGCACGGTATAGATGACGGTGATGCCAGACGAGGCCGCTACCGCGGCAAGCACGATCGCCATCGTGAACCCGCGCGGTGGACCGGCTACGGGTTGCGCCCGGTGTGCCTGCTGGGAGAGGACTTCGGCTTGCATAAACGTCTCCGGTTGTGTTGTATCGTTTCGATTATACTTATATACGAACGACGTTCGTATTTGTGTTTGTCAGCGAAGTCAAGCAAACCGAGGGAAAGGCGAGGCCCTCGCCCGATATCAAATCGATATCGACGCTTTTGAGTTCGATATGAGAGTTTTTTGGGTGGTGGCTTGACCCGATACTTCTCTCAAGGGCGCACGTTCAGCAGCGCTCCCCACAATCAGGAGATAGAGCATGCAAACATATCAAGGGAAGATCTACGACGCCGACACGCACTTTTACGAAGTCGAGGACGCATTCAGTCGCTACTTGCCCGAGCAGTTCAAGAAGGACTGGTCGTTCACCAGCCGCGTCACCGCAGACGGCAACCGTTGCATGTATGTCGGCGACCGCAAGGTGGAAATCAGCGAAGGCTACACCTCGGCCGAGGGGCACGTGCCGCCGCCGGGCAAACTGCATGAATGGCTGCGTGCGATGAAGGATGGCAAGGATAACGTCGACATGCGGGTGCCTCCGACGCCGGACATGTTTAATCGCGACGCGCGTCTCCAGAAGATGGATCAATTTGGCGTCGAGGCCTGCACGATGTACATCGGCGAAATGGTCGCGTGTATTTCGTATCTCAACGAGCCGGTCGCGGCGAACGCGGTTCTTCATGCATACAACCGCTGGATGCTGGAAGACTGGGGCTTCAACTACAAGGACCGCATCTACACGACGCCGGTCGTCACGCTCGACGATCTCGATGCGGCTGTCGCCGAGGCCAAGTGGCTCGTTGCAAACGGCGTGCGCGTGATCCTTATGCCGATGGGGCCATTCAATGGCCGCGCGCCGGCGGATCCTTACTTCGATCCGTTCTGGTCGATTCTGAACGAGGCCGGTGTGCGCGTGACGTTCCACGTGTCGGAAGCGATCTACATGAAGGATCATATGGCGGTGTGGGGCGAACCGGTGCAGCAGTCGCGGCAGCGTCAAACCGCCTTCGTCTGGATGCACGGCTACGGCGAGCGTCCGGTGATGGAGACGCTGTCATCGTTCATCTTCTATAACTTCTTCGAGCGTTTCCCGCGCGTCAAGTTGTGCAGCGCGGAAAACGGCGCGGAATGGGTGCCTTCGCTGCTCATCAAAATGGACAAGTGCCGGGGGATGGCGAAGAATGGCTACTGGCCGTGCGGTCAGCTGAAGAAACGCCCGAGCCAGATCTTCAAGGAAAATGTCTTCGTGGTCGCGTATCCGGAGGACGACATCGCCCAGATCATCGCTCAAACGGGTTCGTCGGACTTCCTGTTGATGGGCTCCGACTATCCGCACGCGGAAGGTGTGCCGGAACCGAAGGACTTCGCGTCGGAAGCGTGCACCGGGCTTTCCGAAGAAGATACGCGCAAGATCATGTACGACAACGGCCGCCGGTTCGTTCCGCTGCACGTGTAATCGGCCTTGCGCTGGACGCGGGGCGCGCCCTAAAGGCACTTTGCATTCGCGCGGTAGCGTGAATGCAGCGAGAGTCGACGGCGGCGGACGGTCCTGGCGTCCCGCGCGATTTCTTCATCATGAACAGGTTAGCCATGAATATTTCGGACTATAAGGCGTTACTGCTCGAACGCGATGGCAGCGTCCTGACGGTTACGCTCAACCGCCCTGAAACGTTGAACGCGTTCGACGAGCAAATGGACATCGAGATGTCGCGGCTTTTTCTCGATGTCGCCGAAGATACGGAGACCCGTGTCGTGGTGTTGACGGGCGCCGGGCGGGCGTTTAGCGCGGGCGGCGATATCGAGCATATGCAGCAGGTCATCGACAATCCGACGCTGTTTCTCGAAGGCATGCAGCGCGCGAAGAAAATTGTTTTTTCCATGCTCGATTGTCCGAAGCCGGTCATTGCGAAGATCAACGGTCATGCGATTGGTCTTGGCGCGACGATCGCG
Organism: Paraburkholderia sp. HP33-1; assembly: GCF_021390595.1. Lineage (NCBI taxonomy): Bacteria > Pseudomonadati > Pseudomonadota > Betaproteobacteria > Burkholderiales > Burkholderiaceae > Paraburkholderia > Paraburkholderia sp. HP33-1. The sequence goes on from NZ_JAJEJR010000004.1 coordinate 258,777, forward strand.
CTGTTCTCGGATCTGAGCTATGCGGCCAATCACGCGAAGATTGGCGATCCGCACGTGAAAGTCGGCTTCGTGGCGGGCGACGGCGGCGCGGTGATCTGGCCGCAGCTCGTAGGCTACGCGAAGGCCAAGGAATACCTCTTGACGGGCGACCTCGTCACCGCGGAAGAGGCGGCGCGACTGGGTCTCATCAATCATGCGGTGCCCGCCGACGAGCTGGATGCCATCGTCGACGCCATGGCGAAGCGTCTCGCAAACGGCGCTTCGCGCGCTATCCAGTGGACCAAGGCGTCGATCAACATCGGCCTGAAGCAACTTGCGCATTCCATTCTCGACGCGTCGATTGCCTACGAGGCGCTGTCGAACCTGACGGAAGATCATCAAGAGGCGGTCAACGCGTTTCGCGAGAAACGCGAGCCGGTGTTCAAGGGACGTTGAGCTTTTGCAGCGTCGGGCGCTAGCGATAGAGTTGGCGTCGGACGCGGCGAGGGAGTAATGCACATGCAACGGGTAGTGGCGATAACGGGTGGATTCGGCGCGTTGGGGCGCACAGTTGGCAGCGTGTTTGCTGAAAACGGCTGGAAGGTTGCACTTATCGACAAGGCGCATGCGCCAGAGAACGCGAGCGCGGAGAGCCTTCACGCTTCGTGGTGGCAAGGCGGCGTCGAGCTGACTGATCTCGATGCGGCGCGCTCGGCGCTCTCCGCGGTCGCCGGGCAGCTTGGCAAGCTCGACGCGATCGTCAATGTAGCGGGGGGCTTTCGTTGGGAAACGCTGGCGGACGGCAGTCTCGACACGTGGGATCTGATGTACCGAATGAACGTGCGCACGGCGGCGACTGCGTCGAAAGCGGCGCTCGACTTCATGAACGACGGCGCGGACGGCGGGCGCATCATCAATATTGGAGCGGGCGCTGCGCTGAAGGCGGGCGTGGGCATGGGAGCGTATGCGGCCTCGAAGTCGGGGGTAATGCGTTTGACCGAGGCGCTGGCCGAAGAACTCAAGGGCCGTTCCGTTACGGTCAACGCTATCTTGCCAGGCATCATCGATACGCCGCAAAACCGCAAGGATATGCCCGACGCCGACTTCTCCCGCTGGGTGCGGCCTGAAGAAATCGCCAACGTGATTCTCTTTCTCGCGTCGGGCGCTGCGTCGGGGATAACGGGCGCGTTGATTCCTGTCACCGGGCGGACGTAAAGCCCCTGAATCGGAAATGGCAGTTAACGCCTGAGGCAACGGCGCCAACTGCTAATCGAGCTTCAGGTAAGGCGTGCGAGCGAGTCGTTGCTGAACCCGAGGAACGGTTCGCCACGCCGTGCGCGCCGCGCCCAGTTCGGGTCATGCAGGAGCGAGCGGCCTACGCCGACAAGATCGAACTCGTTGCGTGAAAAACGTTCGAGCAGGGGGGTGAGATCGGGTTGCGCCGATGTCTCGGCTCCACTCATTGAATCGTAGTAGCCCTTGTTGATGCCGATCCCACCAACCGCCATCGAAAGCTTGCCGGTTACCTTTTTTACCCAACCTGCGAGATTCATCTCGGAGCCTGGGAATTCCGCCCGATTGAAATAACGGGTGCTCGCCTCGAAGATGTCGACGCCCGCGTCCGCGAGCGGGACGAGGATGTGCTCGAGCTCGTGCGGGTCGTTGGCGAGACGCGCGCGAAAATCCTGCTGTTTCCACTGGGAAAAGCGGAACGTGATCGGCATCGTCGCGCCGATCGCTTCCCGGATTGCGCGCACGACTTCGGCGGCGAAGCGGCTGCGTGCCGTGAGATCCTTACCCCACTGATCCATGCGTTGATTGGTTTCGGCCCACAGAAATGCGTCGATCAGATAGCCGTGACCTCCGTGAATCGCGATCCCGTCGAAGCCGGCGGCCTTCGCATAGCGAGCGCTTCGAGCGTAGGCGGCAATGACGTCTGCGATCTCGGCATCGGTCATTGGACGAGTTGGCGGCATGACCCGCTCCATGTAGCCTGCGTTGAGCGATGTCATTCGTCCTGCCGGTCCCCACAGTCCGGAGGGGCGCATCGGTGCGGCACCCGGGAAAGGGCCCGTGTTCGCTTCCTTCATCGGTCCCATGTGCCACAACTGCGGGAAGATGATGCCCCCACTTGCATGAACTTCGTCCGTCACGCGGCGCCAGGCGGTAACGGATTCGCCCTCGACCAGCACGGGAATCGAGTTTTCGCCTAGGCCGGCTTCGCCAAGTGCTGCCGGATGATCGACGCCAACGCCTTCCGTAATGATGAGGCCTGTCTCACCTTCTGCTCGGCGCTTGTAGTAGGCGGCGACATCACTGCCAGGCAATCCATTGGGTGAAAAGCCGCGGGTCATAGGTGACATGACGATGCGGTTGGCAAGCGTGACGTCGCGTACGGTGAGGGGCGTAAACAGCGATCCGATGTCCATGTGCGTTCATATATTTGACTTTCGTGCGGATAATGATACGCTATGTTTTGCCGATGAAAAAGAAATCTGGCGCGGTTTCGCACATGGCGCCGAAGAGGAGAATTGCATTGGAACAAACGGACGCACTCGCCGCCCCCTGTCGCGAAGCCGGCGACGAAGCGCACATTCCAGAAGGATTCGCCTTGATGCCGGCGTTTGGTCCGTTCCACCAGATGTTCGGGCCAACGTACTTTCGCAAGAGCGAGCACGGACACGTCATAGGGATGTATGTGCGCGAGGCCCATCGCAACCTCGGTCAGATGATGCACGGCGGCGCCGTTTGCATGCTCGTAGACACGGCCATTACGTGGGCGAGCAAGCATTCGCGTGAACCGGCGGTGAAGGTGCTGACGACGGGCTTGACAGTCAACTTCATGGGCAACGCTGAGCCTGGCGATTGGGTCGAAGCCCGCGTCGACGTTTTGCGTTCCGGACGGCGTGTGATTTTTTCAGACTGTCAAATCTGGGCGAATGCAAGGTGCATCGCCCAGGCGTCGGGACAGTTTCAGGTGATGGGGGCCTTTGATAAGTAGTCTTCGGGGAAGCACGAATGGCGGCGGCCGATGCTATGACGTTGACCTGCCTCGAACCTTATCCAGGGTCGCCCGATACTTCCACGCCGTCAGGATGAACCGATGAATACGTTCGGCCCGGCGTTTGCGTTCCGCGCGCGTGGTTTGAATCGCAAGGTGGACTTCGGGTGTGCCGGTGACCAATGTCAGGAGATCGCGCGCCGCGTTTGCAGGATCATCGATTTCGATCATTCCGCTTGCCGCTGCGGATTCGAGGGCGCTGGCGAGCGGCTCCAGCATCGTGGCCGTGAATTGGAGAAATTGTTTTGCGATGTCTGGAAAGCGCATCGCTTCGCCGATGACCAGCCGGGAAGTGTGCATGCTATCCGGTGTCGCCATATGCTCGACAAGCGCGTCGATAAGGGATGCCAGGTTCGTCGAAAAATCGCGGCCCTGCTCGAAATGCTGTGAAATCTTGCCGCGCAAATCAGCCATTCCGCGCCAGACGATGGCGCGAAACAACTCTTCCTTCGTTCCGAACTGACGATAAATGGTCGTCTTGCTGACGCCTGCGAGCGAGGCGATTTCTTCGACTCTGGCGGCGCCGAAACCTTCTCTCATGAAGACGGACTTGGCGGCGTCAAGGAGGCACTCACGCATCTGGAGCGCATCGTCGTGGGTGGGCCGGCCGGCCGTTCGTTGTTTGCCCGCCGCAGCGAGCCGCGAAGCTCCGTCGGGAGCAAGAACTGCCATAGGTTTGGACATCGGTAAGCGTTTGATGACGGATACAGGGCGCCAGTATACTCACGTGCCTCGGGGGGCGCCACTCGCGGCGCCCCCTGGTTCCGGGCCGGCGTCGAGGCGATCAAACGTTGATCATGCCACGTACATACGACTCCATCGTGCCTGCGCATGAAAGCTTGTCCTCGCCTTCTTCGAGATCGGCATACCGGCCAACCTGCCTGACTAGCGGTCCATGCAATCCGTCAGTGTTGCCTGTCGGTGAAAAGTCGACCGTGACCTTGTCGCCGGTAATGAAACCACCCCAGTATCCTTCGGACAGCAGGTCGAAGAACGCGAACCGCCCCTCGACGACACCCTGACCATCCGCAGGATTCAGCAGGTGCTCACCCGCCTTGTCGAGAACGAACGGAACGATCCATGGGCAAATTGCGTACCCCTGCGCAACGTCCGACCAGGGCCCGGTTCCGATCATCTCGGTCATGCCATAGCTGTTCTGAACGTTTTCCGGCCGGATACCGTAGAAGCGGATGATTTGCTCGCGATAGTCGGCGGGCGCCGTAGTGCCCTTCAGACCACCTCCGGCAGTAATCACCGTGTCGGGGTGGCAGATTCCATCGGCTATGCCGCGCTGACGCGCGCGCTCCACGAGAGTCCAGTGCAACGACCAGTTGCCTTGCACGAGCACCGGAACTTCCCGGCGCGCCGTAAGCTTGTCGAGGAACCGGTCGATCATCGCGCCGGTGTGTCGTTGGCGTGCCACCGCCTGCTCCTGCAGCGCCGCCACTTCACTTGGCTTGGCGGTGCCATCGGCGATCGCACGACGCATGCGGCCCATCGAAATTGTTGCAGATGCAAGCACGGGCTCATCGAACATCAGTGTGCTTTCGGTGCCGAGCCGTTTGGCTGCGTTCAGTACCGGCTCAATATGCCGATGTGCCCCGCCCGGCGGCATCATCAGGAATACCGGGCGTTTGCCGAAATCTCTGCGGATCAACGCGTTGCCGTACACCCCCAGTTTCACGCAGGACTCGGTGACATTGTCGAGATCGGCTCGAGTCTGGCTGACGAAACTGCATTTGCCGGACGTACCGCTCGAACTGAACACGTGATGACCCGCTGCCCGCAAGCGATCCATCCATGCGTCGACGCCGTCTACGCCGTTGACCTCGACGTCACCAACGCGTTTGCTCGAAAGCGTTTGCAACCAGACCGACAGATGCTTCCATCGGCCGTTGTCGATGAACTGTTCGGGGTAGCTCTTGTAGATTTGATGCGCAAACAGGAGGGGCACCATGTCTGCGTGGCGGTTGATGTTTTCGATGCCGACGTCGTCCGCTCTTCGGCGCAGGAGCTTGATCTGCTCACGGCGCTCGGCGAAGCGCTCTTTCATGGCGGCGAGCTGAAGCTCGCGGAGATTCTCGGGGTGATTGCGGAAAGGGTCGCCATCGCCATGAAGCATTGTGTAGAACGGGTCCAGAGCGGACATGTTGCCTCCTCTGCAAGAAATTGCTGCGACTTTATTGATCGAAGTTGGTGGAACTCGAGACTTCAAGCCATGTTTCGAGATTGTCCTGTATGACCCCAAGTTTCTTGCGGACGACGTCGACGGCGTCGAGACCGAGCGGCAGGCGTAGCGGCGGCGCGTCTGCTAACACCGCGCGCACGATGGCCTCGGCAGCTTTCGCGGGGTCACCCGTCTGGGTCCCGTGGTAACTGCTCATATATCGGCGCATCTTGCCGACTGTCTCCGAGTATTCGGGCAATTCGTTCCCGCTCCACTTCAACGATCCACCAGCGAAGTTCGTGCGGAAGCCGCCCGGCTCGACGAGGGTCACACCAATACCAAACGGGTGAAGCTCCTGAGCTAGGGATTCCGAAAGCCCTTCGATCGCATGTTTCGAGGCGCAATAGAAGCTGCAGCCAGCGATGCCAATGACGCCGGCGACCGACGAGAAATTCACAATATGGCCGCGTTTACGCTCACGAAAGTGCGGCAGCACCGCGCGTATCACATTGACCGTGCCGAAGACGTTGGTATCGAAAAGTTGGCGCGCCTCCGCGTCGGAAACCTCTTCCAACGCGCCAAACAGGCCATAGCCGGCATTGTTGACGAGTATATCGATGGCGCCAGTACGCTTCAGTGCGTGCGCAACGGCGCGGGGCACTGCTGCCGTATCGGTGACATCGAGTAGAACGCAGTGCGCGCGGCCAGGCGCGAGATTCTCAAACGGAGCGATTTGCGCGTCATTGCGTACAGTGCCGACCACGGTATCGCCGCGAGCGAGAACCGCCTCGGCAAGAGAACGGCCGAAGCCGGAAGAAACACCGGTGATAAACCACACGGATGGACTTGTCATTTGCTGATTCATCGTTGAGTAGGTACTGTGGATTTCGCGAGAGGTGAATTCATCTGGCGGTGCGAGCCTCAGTCATGTCTGCGACCTCTCCGCGGACATAGGCGTCGATCGTTCCGGCGCAAGAGAGCTTGTCGTCACCGCCGGGCAAGTCCTTGTAGCGGACGACGTCGAGGATGATGGGCGTGCGCACGCCGTCAATGCCATGACCAAACTCAACGGCGACCTTGTCGCCGCTTATGACGCCGCCCCAGCGACCATCCGCCAGCAAGTCGATCATCGCGAGCCGCCCCTCGACGACGCCTTTCCCATCGGGCGGATTGAGAAGTTCTTCGCCCTTGGAGTCGAGCACGAGCGGAACGATCCACGGCGGTACGGCCCAAGCCTTAGCTTCATGGAACCACGGGCAAAAGCCAGACACCTCGCCCATTCCGTAGCCGTCATTGAAGTTGGTCGCGTTGAAATTGAAAAATCGCTCGCACTGCTGCTGGAAATCTTCTGGCAAGTTC